>JANWWB010000164.1 GCA_025056515.1 Anaerolineales bacterium | reverse complement strand
CAAAATCAATATCTGTCTCTTTTGCCATATCTTTCAACAACAAGCTATGAATGGAAATAAGAATGCTCTGTTGCAAACATCGGTTATTGTGTCACTGCGAGCGCAGCGCCTGCCCCGAGCGAAGCGTGGGGGAAGCAGTCTTCTGGATTGTCAGGAGATTGCTTCGGCGGCTACGCCGCCTCGCAAAGACACACAAACATGAGAGTTTAAATCCTTGCAACAGAGCAAAACAAGAACAATAAAAAATATCAAATATCAAATCCTTCGACTTCAAAATCCCTTCGTGTCCCTTTGTGTCCTTCGTGGTAAGCAAACTTTCTTCGCCCCATTCGATGCCTCGACTTTGTTGAGTCAGTCCCATCACAGATTTTTACAACGCTGTGCTTAAATCATCCGCCTCATCGGTGGCCGACAATATTTTTGCAAGCGGTTTACTCAAAGGATACGTATAAGCGTTTTCCATCTTCCGGCTGGCCAGGAGATGCGTGCGCAAGTACTGGCCGCAATTGCTGCCCACCTGATTCTCTTCCACCTCCCCAATGCTGACGATGACATCATACCCGGCCTGGCGCAGCGCCTCGACAACCTCGTCCCGCTGGTCGGGCGCGTACGGGTCAATGCGCGAGGCCAGGCCGTTCTCCGCCGCCCGATAGGTCGGGTTGAGCGGCGTGATTTTGATCAGGAATTTCTCCGGCGAGAAATGATTGAGCAGCACGCCCGCTTCCAGCGGATAATGGCGCGCCAGGGCAAAGTTGAGCGTAATTTTGCGGTCGCCGGGCGCAAAGAAACGCTCCCCGTAGGCGGCCATTTCGGCCAGAGTCCACTTGCGGATGGGGATGATTTCATCCCGTAGCCGGTCGTCGGTGGTGTGCAGGGAAAACTGGCATTGGAAACGCCCGCCGCTGTAATACTTGTGTTTGATTTCCAGCAGCCGCTCGAAGAAATTGCGGCTGGCGGCCGGGGCGACGGTCGAAATCGAGGGCATCAGCCCGGGGGCGTCATACCGCCCCGGTAGTTGTTCCAGCGCGTCCAGAACGGCCGGGTTGAGAGCCGGTTCGCCCATGCGGGCAAACTGGATTTTGAATTGCCTGCTTGGCACGCGCCCATCGGGGAAACGCTGGCGGACGAGGAAATCAATCTGCGCCAGAATCCCGGCCGCGTTTGGCTTGCCCTGGTAATGGCCGCCGGCGTCGCACATGGCGCAGCCCACCGGACAGCCGTACATCGTGGAGACCAGCAATACCCACTTCTCGCTGCGAGGAATGGGCGGCTGGACCGACTCGACACATTCGACCAAGTGACCATCTTCCAGCTCAACAATGTACACAATCGCAATTTCTTCCTTCCCTGTCCAAGCAAGCACTTTCATCGGTCATCTCCTGTAAGCGAGAATAGAGGTGCATAGCAGCCCGCAGACCGTCACCCGCGGCGATGGCTGTCTGTCTGAACAGGCCATTTTTGAGATCACCGACAAAGTAGAGCAGTCCGCAAGCTTCCAGCACAGGGGCTTCTCTTTGTAGTGTCGGAGCAAGGAAATCTTTCTGCGGTTCTCGGCCGATGGCGCCCAGCAGACGGTCGGCTGTCAGGGTGAGCATTCCTTGTGGACTGAAGCATTCCACCGTCATCCTGCCATCCGGTCGAGGGAGCAATCTCTGCACAACCGTGTTGGCATAATAGGCAATATTGCGACAGGCGCTTGCTCGCTCCCAAAGTAAGGGCAGGCACTTGACCTGTGCGCTACGATTCAGAATGATCACAAAGTTTTGGCGTGCCAAGTTGAGAGCGTAATCGAAGGCCGCATCGCCTCCGCCGATGATGACGATGCGTTCGCCTTGCAGTGCAGGCCAATCAGCGACTTCATAGGCGATACGATCCTGCAGTTCTTCAGGGGTGTCAAAGCCGGTCAAGGGACGGGGACGCGTCCCGGTGGCAACAATCGCTGCCCTCGCTTCGGTGACGCCGCAGCTGGTCTGAAGGCGAAACAAGCTGCCGGTCCAGTCCAGCGTTGTGACCGCTTCGAGCGTGATTTCGACCCCTACCGCTGTGGCTTGTTCTAGGAACAAGCGTGCCAGCGCGGGGCCGGGGATTCCGCCCGGGAAGCCGGGGTAATTTTCTACTAGATTGGCGTTCCACAGCAGGCCACCGGGGCGGCGCGCCTCGAAGAGCCGTGGGCGCAGTCCGTAACGCCGCAGTTGAATGGCCGCCGTCAGCCCGGCCGGTCCCGCGCCGATAATGACCACGTCTTCAGGCATCTTCCAGCGCCTCCAGGATGTCGCCGACCAGCACGGGAACGGCAAAGCCGTGCGTCAGGGTCAGCAGGCTGGCGCGGTGAAAAGCCTCGGTGTAGGTCGCCGTCCCGTCCACCAGGAAGAAGACTTGGAAGCCGCGCATGAAGGCCGAGCGGGCGGTGGTTTCGCAGCAGAGATGGGTCATCACGCCGCCGATGACCACCTGCTCCACGCCGCGCTCCCGCAGCAGCGTTTCCAGCGGGGTGTCGAAAAAGGCGTCGTAGCGCGTTTTCTGGAGTTCGATGCTGCCTTCTCGTTCCAGCCGCGGGTCGAGCTCGCTCAATGGATTCGCCGGAGTTATCAGTTCTCGCCACCAGGAGGCCATCAGCCCGGCGTTTTCGGGCGTGTTCAGGTGGCGGCTGAGGAAAACCGGCAAGCCGCGTTGGCTGTAAGCGCGTATCAGACGGTTGAGGCCGGGCAAGACGGCCGGAGCGCTGGGAATAAAAGCATGTGAAGAGGGGGTAAGAAAATAG
>JANWWB010000108.1 GCA_025056515.1 Anaerolineales bacterium | reverse complement strand
TTCCCCACCCGCTACCTGACTAACGACCTATGCGTGCTGACCGGAAAGCCGAACGTCTACGGTGCGGTTTTCCGCTTCGACGGGCAGGCCAGCGTCTTCGATGCACGCTGCGGCCCCTGCTACCGTTGCCTGTTCCCAGAGCCACCCCCGCCCGGGCTTGTTCCCTCTTGCGCTGATGCTGGGGTGCTGGGCGTCCTGCCTGGTGTGATTGGCCTCATTCAGGCTACCGAAACGCTCAAACTGCTGCTCGGTATCGGTGAACCGCTTCTCGGTCGGCTTCTGCTCTACAACGCCCTGGACATGTCCTTCGAAACTGTGACACTCAAGAAAAACCCGCGCTGCAAGGTCTGCGGAGAACATCCCGAAGTGACCACCCTGATTGATTATGAGGAGTTCTGCGGCGTGCCAGGGATGTTTCATGACGAAGGCTCGGCCGGAGCGGAATGGGACCTCGAAGCTGCTGAACTGGCCGAAAGGCTGCGCCGCGGCGATCAGCTGCTCTTGCTCGATGTTCGCGAACCACACGAACTGGAAATTTCGCATCTCGAAGGAGCGCGCAACATTCCACTTGGTGAACTTCCGGCGCGACTCTCAGAATTGGACTCGACGCAGGAAATCGTCCTCTTTTGCAAGATGGGCTCGCGTTCGCGTCGGGCTCTCGAACTGCTGATCAGCGCTGGCTTCCGGCGGCTGAAACATCTGAAAGGCGGCATCAACGCCTGGGCACGTGAAGTGGATCCCAGCTTGCCCGTCTATTAAAACTTCTCCCTCCGCCTCACCTGCACATCATCTGACAATGAAAACGAAAACCCTCCTGGCTGTTTTAGCGCACCCAGACGACGAATCCTTTGGCATGGGCGGCACACTTGCCCTCTACGCCTTGCGCGGCGTAGATGTGTACCTGGTCTGCGCCACGCGCGGTGAGGCTGGCGAAGCAGATGCAGAGCATTTAAAGGGCTTTTCTTCCGTCGCAGAGCTGCGCGAATCCGAACTGCGCTGCGCAGCCGGCATCCTCGGCCTCAAAGGTGTCTTTTTCCTTGGCTACCGCGATTCGGGCATGCCCGGGGCAGTGGCCAATCATCATCCGCAAGCGTTGATTCGACATTCGGTTGAGGACGTGGCAGGGCGAGTGGTGAAATACATCCGCGAACTCAAACCAAATGTTGTCCTGACCTTCGACCCTATCGGCGGCTACCGTCACCCTGACCACATTCACATACACCAAGCAACCACGCTGGCCTTCAAGCGGGCAAACGACCCCGGCTTCTACCCCGAAGCCGGTTCGCCCTTTGCGCCTCAGGCGCTCTACTATCACACCATCCCCCATACATTTCTCAAAGCCGCCGTATTCCTCCTGCGCCTGTTCGGCAAAGACCCGCGCAAGTTCGGCAAGAACGGCGATATTGACCTGGTTTCAATTGCCGAAGTCAATTTCCCTGTCCATGCTCGCATCAACATCCGCCCGGTTTGGACGAAGAAGGAGCAAGCCAGCGCTTGCCACTCCAGCCAGGGAGGTCGCAGCAATGCGCGCGGCTGGCGTGGTCTACTGGCGCGTCTCTTCGCAGGAGAGGAAACGTTTATGCGCGCCTACCCGCCGGTTGAGGGCAAGCGCATCATTAGAGATTTGTTTCTCTTCTAGCCAGATAAGCTGGCTTCTTCGGCAGATTCAAGCCGAGTTGCGTAGAATCTGCCTCAGCAAATAGCGAAGATAAGAGGCTTTGGCGCAATTCCGCCGGAGCAGCGCCAAGAGCAACTTTCGCAAGACAACCAGCGCGTAGTACACCTTCATCAACCCCCATTCTATGAAACACCTCGGAAAAGCCGCTTAACGGGCGGTTCAAAGTGGGTTAACGTCAGTTTAGGGAAAACTGCACCAAATCCTTTTCCTTCCAAACACGCCGTTCGCAGTGGTCATATCAAGAAGCCCTCTGGTCTCAGGATACGCTTCGATAAGCAGCGCTCTTGCCCCTGAACAGGTAGATTGACCGAGTAGGCTTGATCTCTTGCCGCAATCACCTCATGACTGCTTGTGGCAAACTTCTGCTAAGCCGTTGGATGATACGCAAGTGGTGAGACGTTGGACATGTGGTCATGGTGGAAGAAGAGACGTATTGGAGCGACCCAAGTTTCATCTGGTAGGCAGCAGAACGCTCTCCTACCTAGGCCGTAACAGCAAAAATATACGCCGGCCAGAACGTTTCAAGATGATGCCATCCAGCGGGGCTAGGGTCACTTCTGTGACCGGTTGACCGTTGTTGTACCGCGCTGCAGAGCGAAGGTGGAGCGCATCTGCTACGCAAGGCGCGCCAGAACAAACCAGGCGCACATAGGGTTTCTGCGCCGGCACCAGAGGGACAGCGGCGAGGAAGTGCCACTCGTCTCCGCGCTTGCTCTGGTCTAGGATTGCCGAGGCCAAAACTTTCTCACCCTGCACCACTTCGTAACGCACTTGCGAATTCCAGCCTTTGGCTACTGGAGCCGCAGGCCACCAGACGGTGATGGTGTAGGTATCAGTATAGCGAATTGGTAAAGACCAGCGTACCTCTCCACTTGGACCGGTCAGTTCATGAAGTGTCGTCTCCCAAGCATGGTAGAAAGGACCTTCGGCTTTCCACTCGCCGCTGTCATATGTCCGGACTTCCCACGCGCCGCTCACCACCCGGAAGGCAGGGTCACTGTCATCCAGGATGAATTCATCCAAGGGAGCCTGTTTGCCCTCCAAACGCTGAAAGCCGGGACCCACGGGAACAGTTTGTGAGACAGGTGTGGCATTGAGAAGTACTGTCCCATAGGTGTAGTCCCGACGGAAGACGTCAGGCGGATGCAGTTGGAGTTGAATCCCATCTAGCCAGATGGTGCCGGCGACGGCTCCGGCGAAGAATTGGATGCGGGCGTCGGTGACGCTAGCAGTGGCCCGAAACGTGATGGTGTATAACTGCCAGCTCGGTCCCACCATCACCTGGTGTGAAAGGCCATAGTTGGTCCAAGGGGGTGCGTTTTTGGAGGCTGCCAATCCCAGGAGAGTAGGACGGTCAGCTTTGGCCCAGAAAGTCAGGTCATAGACCGCCTCCTTCTCCAAGGAGCGATAGTCTTGGTTGAAGTCGACATGCCAGTCGGTGCCGCTGGTGGAGGTGACGACAATCCGGGCGGAGTACTTCCCTTCGGCGGCGGTGGTTCCATCTCGGGTTACGGTAGCCCGACAGCCGGCATCGGTATTGGTCCAGAGGCGCCAAGGACTCGCCATAGGGCTTTCAAAATCACCGTTGACAATGCGGTTGGGGCCAGGATCAAAACCTACATCTACTCGGTAAGCAGGGCCGAGAGGATAACCCAGAGAGAAATCTAGTTCGTCATACCACCAATCGTTTCCATGCCAGGTGTCGCCGAATTCATGGGCAAAGTAGCCATCGTGTAACAGGGCGAATGCTAGGCCGAAGCGCATCCAAGGATAGTAAGAGCGAGCAAATTCCAAAGTGGAGGCCGGGATGTGGCGCCAGGGCGAATAGTCATAGCCATAGGCGATCTGGTCTACCGGCGACGACTCGAACATCACAACCGGCGGTTGGCGAGCCGCCTGCATCCAGGTCTGGTAGAGGCCCCAAACTTCGTCAAACGAACGCTCACCCTCCAGCACATCGGCAGTCAGAAACCCCAGGCTAATCCCATCCAGGAGTTCACCAACGCCGGGCTCACGGATATCGGCCGAGTGGGCACTGACGATAGCGTAGGGCATCAGGCGTCGAAACGTGCGGAGTTCGTGCAACACCCCGGCTTTCCACGCCGAGTCCAGCCAGGCGGGGTCGTCTTCCACACCGTCCTCATTAGCGTCAATGCGTACAGGGTTGCCGTAGATGTCATACTTGAGCCATGATTGAGTCAGCATCACGTTGTCAAAGAAGACGCCGTCGGCCTGCATCCCGGAGTTGAGCCAAGAGCGATAGGCATAGTAGGCCTGATATTCGGCTATTTCCGGCTTGGTCAAGTTGAGACGATAAGAGCCAGGCCAGACCTCAATCGGGTTACCGTTGACATCTTTCAAGTAGTAATCCGGCGAGGGAATATCGTCGTTCTCTAGGGCGTTGATCGAGGTGAGGATGCGGGCGTGAGGATTCAGTTGCCGCAACCGGCGTATTTCCTCCGGTGTAGCGTCATCAGCTCCTAGCCAGAGGTCCACCTTGGCCAGCTGCTCTGGTGGGTACTTTCTTCGCCATTCCGACCAGCCCCAGAGATTGCCAATGCGGGGAAAAGGAGGGTTGGACCGGGAGAGAACGCGATAATGTAGGCGCAAGCGAAAGTCTGGATGGCTGGCGCAGCGGACGAAGACATCGTTGAGGAAGTTCGGGTCGGGGTTAAGACCGCCGATGGTCGTGGTGTGAACAAGGGCGTCCGTCGGTTCGCCAAAGGGGGTCATCTGACGGTAAGGTCGGTCGACGTGGACGCTCCAGGCGCAGCGGGTGGGCAGGAGTGTCCGCACAGTGAGCGTGAAAGAAGTGCTACCGGGCGGCAGAAGAGTCGTGGGAGGTTGTGGATCAAAGATAGGGATGCCAGGGTAGGTCACCGGGACACTACGGCGAGATGTGCCTTCTTTGTCCTCTGCGGTGCGAGGAATGAATTCATACACCACTTGCGCGCCAGAGGGCAATCCCGCAGTTGGCAACCAGACCTCGTTTGGGCGAGGAGGGGTTTCTCGTCGGGCGCGGGCAGCAATTTCGTCTGCCGAGATGGCGTGCCCCCAGATATACACGCCGTCGATCCAGTAGTCGGCGACATTCCCCCACCAGGGAGAACCGCCTATCGAGAATTCGGCTCCATCTAAGCCAGGTGGTTGGTAACGGTTTGGGTGGCTGTCAGCAGTCAGGATCCCATCTACGTAGAAGCGCATGAAGTTGCCCGAGGCCGAATACGTCAGGGCAATGTGATGCCATTCGCCGGCTTTCCAGTGGCCCATAAAGGCCCTGCTCCCATAAGCTCTCTGCAACCGGTCATCCACTACCCCGGCTGCATATAGAATGCGGGAATCTCTGTCCTGACCAATGAACAAGTAACCGCCATTGGCATCGCGGTAAACGAAGAGGTAATGATTTTTAGCCACGTAGCGGGGGTCGCTACCATCGGCCCGCAAAGCGATCCACATTTCTATCGTGCCTTCCTCCATCGCCAGGTTGTGCGGACGGGCATACCTAAGCACACCGTTGGAATCCAGAGCCAAGGCTTGGCCCCATTTGCCAGGAACATAGGCGACACCCTGCATGGCAATGGGCATTTCGCCGCTAGCGCTCCTTACGGAACCGTCAAAGTTCAACAAAATGCTTTCTGCCACAGGGGACTCAACAAGGGGAACACCGTTTATCAGCCATCGATAGCGGCCTCTCTGCTCGGAATCGGCAGTATCACTGAAAGAGGCGCTACCGACAATATAGGTGTAGTCGGACGTGAGGTCTGCAATGACACTGGAATGGCTGGGCAAGCCGGAAGAGTGCCCTGCCGCAGGCCTTATAACCAACAAAGCCAACAAGACCACAAACAGAAGCCACAAGCGCAGTTTCATCGAACCCTTGCTGGAACGTAAGAACAATCTCTCTGGAATGGAAAACGCGGTTGAAACGCCGAGCACCTACACTTTAGTCACACGACCTGCGAAAAAGTTATTTGCCGCTACCCCTCTAGACCAGCGACCAACAACGTTGCGGCATCAGCATTTTCCGGCGGTCATTTATCAAGAGGAGATTGCTCAATCCTAGGCCATCCACTCTGGCTGAGGAACATCAACCCTACCACAGGGGGATGACCATCATCCCCCAAAAAGTAGGCTGGAGAGTTGCTGTTTTTCCACTTCATCGATAGGCTGACCAGTGCGCTGCTGCTCCAGCACCATCCTCAGGCGACGGTGTAACTGAGGCGTGAGTGGGAAACGCAGGGCAAAGAAGAGCGCCAAGGATAAGAACACCACCGGTAATCCCAAAAACATCAGCCGCAGGACGAAGAGAAAGGTCTCCGACTGAGGTTGCTCGATCAGGCGGGTCACGCCCTCAACGGTCTCCTGTAGCGGCGGGACATATCCAGCCCAGCCCAGGACATTGGAGACTGCAAAGATGGCAAAGGCAGAACTCAGTTTGCGCACGAAGGTGACAAGCGCCGAATAGATAGCTTCGCGGCGCTCACCGGTGCGTAATTCGTCCACGTCGGGAATATCCGGAAAGATCGCATAGATCATCACAACTACGCCGCCGGTTCCCAGCCCCACCACAGCAGCAAAGACATACATCGCCCAGGAGGGCGAGGCGGGGCCAATGAACCAACTGAAGAACATGGTCGTTGCCCAAATAGCAAGCCCTAAAATGTATCCCTTCACTTTGCCCAAGCGCCGGCTAAAGGCAACGTAGAAGGGGAGAGAAAAGACCTGGGCGACCAACAACGTACCGTTGACAAAACTAAGTTCCGGGCCTCGCTTGAGGTAATACTTGACAAAATAGGCCACAATCGTGCTCACCGTATCTATGGCTACGAAGGCGAAAAGGTACATCGCCAGCGTGTATAGGAAAGTACGGTTGCGGAACGGCTCCACAAAGGCCAGTCGCCAATCGAAGGGGCGGGGCGGACGTTGAAATTCCGGACGTTCGCGCACCGCTGCTACCGTGGCGATGAACGGCAGAGCAAAAAAGGCACCAAAGGCCAAGCCCATCGCAATATATCCGGCCCTCACGTCGGCGAAAGCTTTGACAATCTCCATCGGCAACAGCGCGGAAAAGATCGAGGAAAGGGTGGAAAAGAAAATTCGCACCGAACTCAGGGCAGCCCGTTCATTGTAGTCCAGGGTGATCTCGGCGTGCAGGGCATTGTAGTTGAGCATCACAATGCTCAACACAGTGGAGAAAAAGAGGTAACTGAGCAAAACGGCAGCAAAGCGCACCGTCACCGAGGCGGACGCGTAAGGATAAAAAAGAGCAAAAAAGGAGAGAAAGATGAGAGGAATACCCGCCAGCAGGTAAGGCCGTCTTCGTCCCAACGAGGTACGAGTACGGTCGGCGATAAGACCCTCAAAGGGATCGGTGATGCTATCGTAGATTTTGCTGATGAGGATAACCGTGCCGGCCAGGGCCGGAGGGAGACGGACAATGTCTGTCAAGAAAATGAGGTAGTAAAAACTGACAACAACTCCAGATCCGCCGCCGTAAATATCGCCTAGGCCATAGCCGATTTTGTTCCACCAAAGAAGAACTCGCTCAGAGGGAGGCATACTCTGTCAAGCAAGATATTCCAAGAGACAGGTATTATAGGGTCGAGAAAGAGCCGAACGGTGAACAACTGCGCCTTCTCGGCAACATCGTTGTCTGCATACTTCTAGGACGATTAGTAGAACGGTCTACACCGCCTTTTATATTCCGTGGCTCTGCTCTTCTGCAGAAATTCTCGGCAAAAGGCCGAGATTTCTCTTGTAGAGGGGTGCGAGGCTCAAATCGAGAAGCTTGG
>JANWWB010000095.1 GCA_025056515.1 Anaerolineales bacterium | reverse complement strand
AGATGCTTCGGGCCGGTAGCATCAGCAGTGATGTAAGGCAAGTTGATTTCGGTCTCCATCATGCTGGAGAGTTCAATCTTGGCTTTTTCAGCGGCCTCGCGTAGGCGTTGAAGCGCTTGGCGGTCCTGGCGCAAGTCAATCCCTTCCTGTTTCAAAAACTCATCCGCTGCCCAATTGACAATGCGTTGGTCCCAGTCATCGCCGCCCAAGTGAGTATCGCCATTGGTCGCCTTGACCTCGATGACGCCATCACCAACCTCCAAGATAGAGACATCAAACGTCCCGCCACCCAGGTCAAAGACCAAAATGGTTTCATTTTTCTTCTTATCCAGCCCGTAGGCCAGGGCTGAAGCAGTCGGCTCATTAATGATGCGCAGCACTTCCAAACCGGCAATCTTCCCCGCATCTTTGGTTGCCTGCCGCTGGCTATCGTTGAAATACGCCGGAACGGTAATAACCGCCTGCGTGACCGGCTGACCGAGATAGGCTTCAGCATCGGCCTTGAGTTTGGCCAACACCATCGCTGAAATCTCCTGCGGGGTATACTCGCGGCCATTGACCGGGATCCTCACCCGCGCTTCGCCCTGAGGCCCTTCAATGACTTGATAGGGGACCATCTTGCGTTCGGTCTCCACCTCGGAGAAGCGCCGGCCCATGAAGCGTTTGATAGAGTATATAGTATTCTCCGAATTGATAATCGCTTGGCGTTTGGCCGTCTGACCGACCAATCGTTCTCCGGTCTTGGTAAAGGCAACCACCGAAGGGCATAAGCGCCCACCTTCGGCAGTCGGGATAACAACCGGTTGACCGCCTTCCATAACAGCCACAACACTGTTGGTCGTTCCTAAGTCAATCCCAATGATTTTTCCCATAATGACTACTCCTTGACGAGGATTAACGCCCTTGAGGCGCTTTATTGACGCTCCAAGAATACTGTACGCGTGCAAGAAAAACGTTAACAGAGTGTAGAAATCTTGTTGGCACCTTTCTCCCCGGAACAGGTGTTCTTAGAGCTGGTGAGTCTGAGTTCGGGAGGAAGCTTCGGCTCTGAGCAAGGCGTAAAGGCCGCAAAGAGACCGCCGGCAAAAGAGCAAGCGCTATCGGATAGCGCTTGCGACCATAAGGCACTGTTTTTTCGCTCCTAGACGGTGGTAGCTGTCCAAAAAGAAACACGCCGAAAGGCGTGTTTAAGTGGAGATGGCGGGAATCGAACCCGCGTCCGAAAGATTCGGCTCTCGGAACTCTACGAGCGTAGCCGGTTGAGACTTCTTGCGCTGAGCCGTTCAGCCGGCAAACCGGACACAACGCCAGCCGCTGGGGACCGAAGCCCCCTCTTTCGCGCATTGAGCGGCGTCCTGCGCGGCACCCCGCCCTTTGTCACGCCCACACCTCCCCGGGGCAGGGAAACGGGTCGGGTGAACGCGGCCTCTCTCTTGGAGACCGACCGCTTTGCTCATCGCTTATGCAGCGAGGGGCATTGCGGCATAGGAAGTGCGGTTGGCACTTATTTTTTGCGCTGATTTTTCGAGTTCGGCGCCTCTCGGCTCGCATTCCGGAACCAGCCTCTCCCGTCGAAACCTGTCATCCCCATCACAGGAGCGGTGTTCCGCTAGGTGTTCCGCTATAGATTATAGCATATTTGACTATGATATACTATATTCGCAATGCAGCCGGTATGTCTCAACCTTTTCGTCCAGACAAGCCTAGACCAGACAAAAGGTTGATCGAACTCATAAGAACATGTGACCTTCTCAAACCGGCGGGGTTATTCTGATTGACCTTGTCCTGAGGAAAACGTGGTTACCGAGCACGAAGAAGACGCTGTTCTACAACGCGCTTTGCAAGGAGATAAAGAAGCCTTTGGTTGGCTCTACGAACGCTATGTAGAGCGAATCTATAACTATGTCTACTATCGCGTTGGCAATCCGCATGATGCCGAAGACATCACCGCGCGCGTCTTCTACCGAGCTATGCACCACATTCATCATTACACACAACGTGGGGTGCCCTTTTCAGCCTGGTTGTACCGGATTGCCCATAACTTGATCGCCAACTGGCACCGCGACCGCGCTCGTCATCCCGAAATTTCCCTTTCTGACGTGCCGACATTGCACTACAAAGGTACAGCTCCAGAGGCCTCCATCGTTCAAGACCAGGAAAAGGAAGCCCTCTTTCAGATTATTCGCCGTCTTTCGCCTGAACGACAGCACTTGTTAGTGCTCAAGTTTGTGGAACATCTCTCAAACGCCGAAATTGGCGCCATTATGGGACGTAGCGAAGGGGCGATCAAAAGCCTCTATCACCGTACCCTTTTGGCCTTGCGACAAGAATTAGAGAAAATCGAAAAAGAGAGTGAATGATGTTCACCCTCTCTGGTATGGGAACTTGGGAGTGATTGTATGAACGAGCACGAGTTAGAAAAGCGCCTATTCGAATGGATGCGGCCTGTTGCTCCCCGTGAGGAATTTGTGCGCCAGGTCGGCCATCGCCTGCACGCTTTATCCATGCCGGTCTCCTATACTCGGATGGCTACTTGGCAAACTCTCCTGCTCTTGCTAGGCGGATTCTTTGCTTTCGGAATCTTGCTCATCCTACTTGCTAAAGCGTTTCTTGGGCTTTTGAGCAAGCCTGGCAAAGAAACCGGAACAGCCTGACGGCTCTCAGGGAT
This sequence comes from Anaerolineales bacterium, assembly GCA_025056515.1. Taxonomy (GTDB): domain Bacteria; phylum Chloroflexota; class Anaerolineae; order Anaerolineales; family Villigracilaceae; genus UBA877. The sequence continues at coordinate 4,719 of JANWWB010000095.1, read as the reverse complement.
AGGGGAGATTTAATTTTTCTGCCAACTTCCATAACGGAGGTTCAACTAAGAAAGAACCGTCGGGCCAGACGATCGTCGGAACGCTGCGAAAACCGTTGGCAACGCTTTCGACGAAGCGAGCCGCTTCCTCGTCCTTATCAATGTCAATCCAACGATACGGGACGGCGTTTTGTTCAAAGAATTGACGTGTAGCCCGGCACATTCCGCACCATTCTGTGCCGTAAAAGAGAAGTTCAGTCTGAATCATCTTGCATTAATCCTCGGATTAGAATCTCAGCCTGCTCAATCAAATCAATCTCCGCCGGCAAGCGGAATGACTCATCTACCCGCAAGATCAGACGAGCCGCGGCCTGCCGTAGATGCGGTGCAAGAGCCGGCCACTGCTCTAAAATCTGTAGCGCCTCGTAGGCCGATGTCGTCCGCAACACGACCCCGCGCCGGCGTAAGAAGTCCTGAGCGACCGCTCCCGCCGCTCTCCGCGCACAGACGCGGGCTCGTCCTTCGTTCCCTTCTTGTCGAGCGCGGCGCGCTCCCTCTAATTCCTCCTTCCAGTTTAACGCCATGCTTTGTATAATAGCCGAAATTTATAAAGAGGAGAAGATCCGTGAAGCAAAAGCTCATCTTGTTCAGTCTCATGCTGGCGACGCTTGTATTCCTTCTGGCTTGCCAGCTCACAGGTACAACCACCCCCACTTCCACTCCAACGAGCGAAGTGAGTGAAGATGAGCCGTACTTGGTTACCGGCTCGATGGAGTTTACCAATTCCTTCATCGTCATGATCTTTGAAGAACATGCCGTCGCTTTGGTGGACATGTATGGCTTCGTCATTCGCGACATGGAATGGGAAATCCCGGTCGAATCACAGACCCTTGGCTTCATGCGCATGGATGAAGAAAACCTGCGCGCCGAGTACCGTCTGCAATTACCCGCCAAGCCCACGGGCCAATTTGCCGATGTGGATAACGATGGCCAGGAGGATACCGGTGTGCAGATTTTCGCCGTTGCCTATTGGCCAAATGTCTACGGCGGTCCCTACTCTGAAGGCGATGACCGCTCACGCGGCTGGGTAGGCGGTTTTGCCTCGGTTACGTCCGACCCAGAACGCGATGATGAAATCAACGGCGGCAAACTTCTGGTCTGGGCGCCAGATGACCAACAAGCCTTTCCCACCGGCTACGGTCCTGACAACAAGCTCTTCACGGCCGATGACCCCACAGCACCCATCCCTGCCGGTTGGACGATGGTGGACCTCGACCAAACGCCTTTCGCCTTCATCAAGCAGGCCGAACTGGTCATGGATTTGACCGAGCCGAGCGATTATGCCGTCAAAGACTATTCCAACCTCTCCTATACCGAAGCCTTTGACAAACTCATTGAGTTCCTGCGCAAGAATTATGCCTTTAACGGCATCCCTGGAAAAGAGCCAGATTACGACCGTCTCGTTGCAGAACTGCGCCCGCGCATCCAGGAAGCCGAAGCCAAACAAGATGCTCAAGCTTACTACCTAGCATTGCGAGATCTCACTTGGGCCTTCAAGGACGGCCATGTGGGCATTGATGGCGGCGATTACTGGTACAACCTTTTCATGGAGGCCACCTCCGGAGGCTACGGCTTCGCTATCCAAGAACTTGACGACGGCTCCTTCGTCAACATCTACCTAACCCCTGGCGGCCCGGCAGAGAAAGCCGGTATGAAGGTCGGTGCTCTTGTCACCCATTGGAACAGCGAACCTATCAGCGAAGCAGTCAGCAAAGTCATCCCTTGGTCTTTGCCTCAGTCAGCAGAGTGGTTGGTGCGCTACCAGCAAGCCCGCTACCTGTTACGTGCAAAACCAGGCGACCAGGCCACAGTTACCTTTGTTAACCCAGGTGGTCAGGCGCAAACCGTCACCCTGACGGCGATTGCCGAGCGCGATTCCTTCAGCCGCACTTCGATTTACTATAACGCTCCCGATCCCCTTCTGCCGGTTGAGTTCAAGATTCTGGATTCGGGCGTCGGCTACGTGGCCATTTACTCCGAAGCTGATGACATTCAGCTGACCATTCGCCTCTTCGAGCGTGCCCTCAAGACCTTCCAGGAACGCGAAGTCCCCGGCATCATCATCGACATGCGCTACAACGGCGGCGGGACGCCCCTCGGCTTGGCTGGCTTCCTCACCGACCAAGAAATCTCACTGGGCACCTCGTACTACTTCAACGAAGTAACCGGCAAATTCGAACCTGAGGGGATTGAGAACAAAATCTTGCCCAACCAGAATCAATATCGCTTCGACAAGATTGTCGTGCTGGTGGGACCGGCCTGTGCCAGTGCCTGTGAAGAAGAATCCTACGGCTTCAGCAAAGTGCCCGGTGCCCAGGTCGTAGGGATGTTCCCTTCGGCGGCTATGTTCGGCGAGGTCAGCCGTGGTCAGTTCATCATGCCAGAAGGCTTCTCGATGCAATTCCCGACCGGTCGCTACCTCCTGCCCGATGGGACGCTCTTCCTGGAAGGGACGGGCGTGCAGCCGACACTGCGTGTGCCACGCACTTTTGAGACCGTTTCCTCGACCGAAGATGTTGTCCTGAAGTTCGGTGAGAACGCCATCCTACTCCCCCTGGGCGCAGGTATCCAACCGGCTACTCAGCCCACCCTACTCTCCCCCTCAGAAACGGAAAATGTCCTCTCGAGTGCCAAACAGTTTGAAGAATTAGCGCGTGAAAACTATACCACCCAGGACTACCTGCAAGTTCCCAAGACCTTCACATTCACCATCCCGTTGAGCAAGTCGCAAACCCTGCTCTGGGCTTGGGGTTGGTGCGCTGCGAATCAGACCGTGCTAACAGACAACCTAAATAAGATGAGCATCCAGTTTACCCTCAACGGTCAAGAAATTCCCCTCGACAAATTCTTACGTCTGGATTACGACTCTCAGGACGGTCAGAGGTGCACGGCTTATCTCCTCGCCCTGAAAGACTGGGCCGGTGGTCAACACCAGGCAATAACGCGCGTGACCTTCAAACAACCGCTCAACGATGGTACCTATGACTTTCCGGCCGGCGAACAGGTCTTTGAGTACAATATCTACATCAAGCCTTAGCCGACCTCTGTAGAAGCAAAAGGCTGTCCTCTCAGGCGAGGACAGCCTTTTTTACTTTAGAAACGCAGACTTATTTTGGCCTGCGCCAATCGGAGTACTATACAAAACAGAGATTGATGTCATCAAAAGCCATCACCCCTCCCGCCTTTCGACCTTGACCCATATTTCTTTTCCGTCCGTTACCACTTCAATCCAGCCATTTCGATCGGTGCGTAGGAGTGTACGGCCTTCGGTCAGGCGCAAGACAACCTCATCCGGCAGACCAAACTCATCGTCTGCCGCTACGCTGAGGACGAATACCTGTGGCTGAAGGTTTTCCATCCAATCCCTAGGGTTCAAGGGCGCATAACCTGAATCTGCCAACAGGAGGACATCCACGACTCCTACCCTTTTTCCATAGTTCAACCCTTCGAGCGCATCGTAGTTGAGGCCAATCGGCAACAGGGCACGGAACTCCCCCCATGTGATAAGCAAAACTGCCCCGCGCGGCGTGACGGTTAGAACCTCAAGCCTGCCCCCGTACCCCAGGTCAAGCGTATACCCCGCTGCGGCGCGTGTGACCGGAATGTTGGCCTCCGCCAGGCGCTTGTTCAAGCGCCGTGCAGAGTATGAGGCTTCTGGATTGCCGGCCCACAGGACGTTCTGTGCCGGGAAACGTTCTAGCACCGTTGACAAAGCGGCTACCTGCTCCTCCTGCGGCGCGGCGACAATCAGCCAGTCCAGCGAACGGTTCAAGGGAGAAAGCCTCCGCCCCAGACTGCTGGCGAGAAGCGAGGGGCTGGGGCCGCCATTGATGAGAATATGCCGTCCGCCGGGCGTTGTCAGCAGCACGGCGTCTGCTGAGCCAACATTCAGAAAGGTCAGGTGTAAGCGGCCATCGGGGACGCCAAAGGCGGCGTTCCAGGCGAGGAAAGCGGCCACACCTAGCGAGGTGAGCAGGGCTGCCGGGCTGGCGGACGCCGCTAAAATCGCTCTGGCGCGCCCCCGGCTGAAGGTCCAGAGAAAGAGTACGGCATAGAAAAGCACCACGAACAGGAAGGAGAATTCGCCCAACAAAATCACGCCATGCGGCAGATGGTCGAGCCATTCCACAACCCGGATGGTATAAGCGGGGAAGGGCCAGGTCACCCAAGCGAAAAGTTTCCCTAGCGGGAGGTAGAGCAGACTAAATAGCAGCGCCAAGCCACCCAAAATCATCACCAACGGTTGAGCCGGCAGGATGAACGGGTTGGCAATCAGCGAGACGATCGAAACGCGCTTGAAATGCCAAGCCGTAATCGGCAGGGTGGTCAGCTGCGCCGCCAGCGTGAAGAGAACGTATTCGGCCAGGAGGTCGGCTATCTTTTTGGCGGTTGCGGGCAGGGTGAAGCGCCCGATAAGTTGGATGGTCCACTGATGGAACGGGTCGGCATAGAGAATCAGGCCGAGAGTGGCAAAGAAGGAGAGTTGGAAGCCCACATCCCAGGGCATGAAGGGGTTGAAGGCGCACATAACGGCGGCGGTGAAGGCCAGCGTGTTGAGTGCTGTCTGGCGGCGTCCCACTTGCCGGGCAAAGAGACCCAGCCCACCCATGATGGCAGCGCGCACCACTGAGGCCTCCGCGCCAACAAGGATGGTGTAGAGCGCAATCCCGGCCATAGCCG
>JANWWB010000006.1 GCA_025056515.1 Anaerolineales bacterium | reverse complement strand
AGGCGAGCGTTGGAGTAGCCTTACGCCTCGTCAGTTCTCTTGGCTATACGAAATATCACTGACCCACCACTGCCCCCTGCTCATTGAAGCGGATGGCGCTCGTCAACGCCCCCTCAAGGCACCCGCCGATCATGAGCCGGTCATCCCTCCCTTTGTCGCAACCGTCCTGGTCGTTGCCGGCATCAGCGGCATCTGGCAACCACTCGATGAGACACACGTCCATCGTCCTCATCTCTTCGCCCGCCTGAGCGGCCTGGAAATAGGAACACCCATCACACCCGAAGCCTGTGCGCGCGTCCTAAGCCACCCTGAAGGCGGGCTGAAAGGCATTCCTCCTCAGGCGCGTCGCCTTTTGCTCCTCAACCAGGCTGATACAGAGCAACAACAAGCGATTGCAGCAAGATTAGCCGGCATGCTTCAAAACACTTACCCTACCATTGTCATTGCCTCCCTGCAAAATGGACTCGTTTTTTCCGTTCACGAACGCATCGCCGGAATTGTGTTGGCCGCCGGAGAAGGACGACGTTTTGGACAAATTAAGCAATTGCTCGAATGGCGCGGTAAACCCATGGTGCGCCACGTTGCAGAGGTAGCTCTAAGCGCCGGCCTCTCACCGGTTATTGTCGTCACCGGAGCTGTCTCCGAGCAGGTAGCTGTGGCGTTGAAAGAGCTTCCGGTTGTTATCGTGCATAACCCCGCCTGGAAAGAAGGACAAAGTACATCGGTGCGCGCCGGTCTGGCAGCCCTCCCTTCTGACTGCGGAGCAGCCATCTTTTTGCTTGCCGACCAACCGCTGGTGACGCCTCCCCTCCTGCGCGCTCTCGTTGAAACCCATCAGCAGACACAAGCTCCAACACTCGCGCCGCTCGTTGGCGGAAGGCACACCACCCCCGTCTTATTCGATCGAGTGACTTTTCCAGCTCTGATGCGCATCCAAGGAGATGTCGGGGGGCGCGCTATTTTTGGACAATTCCCTCCAAGATATCTCCCTTGGCACGATGAAGGACTGTTGATCGACCTAGACACGCCCGAAGAATGGCATCGGTTGCAAGATGAATGAGATTGCCGCTATTGTGCTGGCCGCCGGCCAATCCAAGCGCATGGGAGCGCCGAAGCTCTTGCTCCCTTGGGGAAAAACCACCGTCTTAGGACAGGTGTTGATCACATTACAAGAGGCCGGATTAACGCGCATACTCGTCGTGGTCGGAGCTTACCAAGAACAGGTGAGAGCAGAGGCTCTTGCACACGGAGCAAGTACGGTCTTCAATCCAGACTACGCCGAGGGCGAGATGCTCTCCTCGCTCCAGGTGGGTTTGCGGTCTCTTGCTCCTGAGACGCGCGCCGCCCTGATTTGCCTAGGCGATCAGCCTCAGATTCGGAGCGAGACGATTCGCCTCCTATGCCGCGCTTTCCAGAACAGTGGCTCTCTCTTGGTGATTCCCACCTATCAACATCGACGTGGTCATCCCTGGCTTATAGCTCGCCCACTTTGGCAAGAAGCGCTTGCCCTGACCAGAGAAACAACCCCTCGCCATCTTCTCGAAAAGTACTCCGACCAAATCCAGTATGTCCTCGCCGACGCTAGCGTCTTACAAGACCTAGACACACCTGAAGATTACCACCTCTCCCATCCCTAACCCTTGCAGAAACCGATATCTTATGCTATTTTTGTGGCCGAGGTTGTGTCAATGGCAGAAAACAAACAAAAAACCATTGTTATTGTTGAAGACGAAGTAGATGCGGCAGAGATGTTTGCCGAAATGATGCGCGTTAGCGGTTTTCGGGTGCTCAAAGCTACCAGCAGCGCACCCGCCATGCAATTAATCGAAGCCGAAAAACCAGACGCTGTCATTCTAGATATCATGATGCCGGACATTTCCGGGCTGGATATCCTGCACTTTATGCGCCAATCGCCTGCATTAGCCAAGATACCGGTTGTCGTCGTTTCGGCAAAGAGTCTACCTTCCGATATCAGAACTGGTCTGGAGGCAGGCGCTTCTATTTACCTGACCAAACCTGTTGGTTTTATGGACTTGAAACAGGCGGTGGAGAAAGTCCTACAAGAATGATGGTGCGTTCGTTTATCGCCATTGAAGTTCCTCCAGACGTTCAGCAAGCTATTGCCTCACAAACAGCTACCTTACGCCAAACGATTGGTACAGAGCGGGTGCGGTGGGTTGCGCCGCATCACATCCACCTCACCCTACAGTTTTTGGGAGATGTCTCTCCGACCAATCTAGAAAAAATAGCTGAGGCTTTACAAGCCGAGGTCGCAACCCATCATCCTTTTTCGCTCACCGTGCGTGGGTTAGGGGCGTTTCCGAACTCAAGGCGGGCGCGTGTCCTCTGGCTAGGGGTAGATGCACCGGTCAATCTTCTATCTCTCGTGCGGGGCATTCAGGCCGTTAACCGACGTTTGGGCTATCCGCCAGAGGAGCGCGAATTCTCGCCCCACCTTACGATCGGACGCGTGCGCCCGCAAGTATCAACGATGGACTTAAGCATCATCCGTTCGGCGCTCGAAAACCATCCTCTCGAAGGCTATGGTCAGTTTTTGGTCGAAGAGGTAGCTATTTTCAAAAGCGACCTAAAACCAACCGGCCCAATTTATACCTTGCTTTACCATCTGCCACTCGCAAATCATTCATCGTGACGAGGTGAACTCTGAACACATTAGATTTAGCACACACAATTATTACAACGCTTGAAGAGAAAAAAGGCGAAGACATTCTTCTGCTAGATGTACACGAAATCACTTCTTTTACCGATTACTTTATCCTATGCACAGCAACCAGTAGCCGCATGCTTGAAGCCTTAAGCGAGGCTATCTTGGAAAAGGTCCGACAGGCTTTCCAGAAGAAAACACGACCTGAGGGCGCTGCGGAAACTGGTTGGGTCGTGCTTGATTACGGGGATGTAGTGGTTCACCTTTTTGATCCTGAATTGCGCAGCTACTACAATTTAGAAGATTTGTGGCGAGAGGGCAAGATTCTCGTGCGCTTGCAATAACTCTCTTATCGTCTGCAAGAGAGGATTTGAGATCAACCTTATCATCCAATCTACAAAAGACCCATTTCCCTCATGGATGGCCTTCGGAAAGAGTTCGGCCAAACATGTAGCCCTAAACAAGAAGGCCCAAAACAAAAACAGGCAAGGTCATCTTGCCTGTTTTTGCTATCCGGAGCATAGAAAAAGAGTTATTCCGGGAACTCAAAAATCCAAGCATCTATCTCTCGTCGCCAAGAGACCAGTTCTTCAGGGCGAAACCATAGTGCAATCTCTTTTTCGCCGTTCTCGACTGTGTCCGAGGCATGGGTCAAATTGCGTCCAACCTCAAGTGCGAAGTCGTGTCGAATCGAGCCAGGGGCGGCCTCGGTCGGTCGAGTAGCCCCCATGGTCTGGCGGATAGCCGCAACTGCATTCGGCCCCTCCCAAACCATCGCCATCACCGGCGCTGAAGTGATGTATCGAATCAAGCCTTCATAAAACGGTTTGCCTCGATGGACAGCATAATGGGTCTCGGCCAATTCACGACTGACTTGTATAAATTTTG
>JANWWB010000413.1 GCA_025056515.1 Anaerolineales bacterium | reverse complement strand
TCAAGAATAACCGCTTATTTCTCGATTTACTTGGGACGTTGTCTATCCCGTTGGAAAAAGTGGCTTTTGTGATGAATCGTTATGATAAACGCATTCCGATTACGCCGGAAAAGGTGGCCGAAAATCTCAAACAGGAGATTGTGGCGGTGATCCCGCTTGATGAGCGAACGGTTATCCCGTCCGTTAACCGTGGTGTGCCCTTTATGATAGATAATAAATCTCAACCGGCGGCACGTGGCATTTTTGCTCTAGCAGAGGCGCTGCGTGTCAAATTGACCAAGTTAGAGGCAGAAGAGCCGGCCACCAAGCGATGAGGGTAATGTTGAGGAGGTTGATCTATGTCATTACTTAAGCGAATCGAGCAAGGCAAATCTCCTGAAGCGCTTGGAAGTACCTCAAGTTCTGGGAGCGAGGCGTCGCGGCTGTCTACTCTTCAGGCGCGTCGGGTGAGTGCACCCCCTCCTTCTTCTCAGCCCGGCTCGTATTATGACCTGAAGACGCGCGTCCAGAATCGCCTCTTGGCCGAACTGGATCCCTCGATGGATGTGACCAAAACGGATGAGGTTCGGAAGACTATCCAAGAGTTGTTTGAACAGGTCTTGAGCGAGGAGAATATCATCCTCTCGCGCCCGGAGCGTGCGCGTCTCTTCGAACAGATCGCTGCTGAAATTCTAGGCTTTGGGCCGCTCCAGCCTCTGTTGGAAGACGAAACCGTGACTGAAATCATGGTCAACGGCGCCAAAAACATCTACATTGAGCGTAAGGGGAAGATCCATCGCGTTCCGGTTACCTTTGAGAGCAATGACCACGTTATGCGTATTATTGACCGCATCGTTGCTCCTTTGGGACGCCGCATTGACGAATCTAGCCCGTATGTAGATGCTCGTTTGCCGGATGGTTCGCGTGTCAACGCTGTAATTCCCCCGATTGCGCTTAACGGACCAACCCTGACTATTCGTAAATTCTTCAAGACACCTTTGACGATTGAGCAACTGATACAATTTGGCACGATTACTCCGGAAGCGCTTCAATTTCTGAAAGCTTGCGTGGAAGCTCGGCTCAATATCGTCATTTCTGGCGGCACCGGTTCGGGGAAGACTACGTTGCTGAATATTCTTTCTAGCTTCATCCCCGCAGATGAGCGGATTATTACGATTGAAAATGCGGCAGAGTTACAATTGCGGCAGGAGCATGTGGTTACTCTCGAGTCTCGTCCACCGAACATTGAAGGGCGCGGCGAAATCACCATTCGCCAGCTTGTCATCAACGCTCTGCGTATGCGTCCAGACCGCATCATCGTCGGTGAGATTCGCGATGACGCGGCGTTGGACATGCTCCAGGCTATGAACACCGGCCACGATGGTTCGATGACCACTTTACACTCTAACTCCCCGCGCGATACCCTGATGCGTCTAGAAACAATGACCATGATGGCGGGGATGGACTTACCCGTGCGGGCGATTCGTGAGCAGATTTCTTCAGCAATTGATATGATTATCCATCAGGAACGTCTGCGGGATGGCTCTCGTAAGGTGGTCAATATTACTGAGGTCGGCGGCATGGAAGGAGATGTGATCACCATGACCGATATCTTCGTCTTTGAGCAAACCGGTTACGAGGGCGGCAAGGTGCTTGGCCGTTTGCGACCGACCGGCTTGCGTCCGAAGGCGATGGATAAGATTGAAGCAGCCGGCATTCATTTGCCTCCCTCGGTCTTTGGCGTTGGAAGCAGACAGAGGTACTAGTTTGCACGTTAGGGAGGGAAGTATGCCCATCGGTTTTCCGACTTTTTTGCTTATCGGTGGTGTTCTTGCCGTTGTATTCCTTGTCATCGGCTTTGTTTTGTCGATGAACGATAGCCGTAAGCTGGTAGACGAGCGGCTGAATAGGTATCTCGAAGAAGAGAAACCCGAGTCTCAAGCGAAACCCCAACGGGCTGTCCTCACTGAGTGGGTGAATAAACGCGTGGAGAAATCCACTTTTGGTGAACGGATTGCTCGCGAATTGGCGCGCGCCGACTTGAAATTAAAACCGGGCGAATATATTGCTTTGTACGTGATTGCGATTGTCGGCGTTGGAATGATTGCCTTCTTGCTGGGCGGGCGCGAACCTCTTTCGGCGATTATCGGTGGTGTTATTGGCGCCTTCCTGCCTGGTTCTTATGTCCGCAGTCAGCAAGCCAAGCGTCTAAAGCGCTTCAATGACCAATTACCAGATATGCTGAGCTTAATGGTCAACGGTTTGCGCGCCGGTTTTTCGACCATGCAGGCGATGGAAGCTGTAAGTCGGGAGATGCCGCCGCCCATTTCGGACGAATTCCGCCGGGTTGTTCAAGAAATGCAGTTGGGTGTCCCCATGGAAAAAGCGCTGGCGAACTTGTTGCGTCGTATCCCCAGCGAGGATCTAGATTTTGTCGTCACCTCCATCAATGTTCAGCGCGAGGTCGGCGGTAATTTGGCCGAAATTATGGACATTATTTCCTACACCATTCGCGAGCGCATTCGCATCAAGGGAGAAATCCAAGTCTTGACGGCTCAGGTACGGTATTCGGGTAAGATTTTGTCTCTCATGCCAATTGGGTTGTTGCTTATCTTGTACTTTTTGAACCGAGACTACATCATGGATATGTTTAAACCCGACCCGACTTGTGGAATTATTGCGCTTTCTGTCGCGGGATTGCTGATTGTCATTGGGTATACGGTGATGAATAAAATTGCTCAAATTGAGGTCTAATCTATGAGCACGATAATCATTGTGATTGTCTTAGCGCTTATTGTGGTGGGGATGATTCTATTGGTCGTTGCAGGCGTGCGCCGTGCGCGGAGTCAGGAAGTCGACCCCCTGGAGGCGCGTCTGGCAGAATTGAGTCAACGTG
>JANWWB010000441.1 GCA_025056515.1 Anaerolineales bacterium | reverse complement strand
CATTCACGAGGACGAAGAATATTTCTTTCGGATGTTAGAAGCAGGCGCCAGTGGATATGTTCCCAAACGCGCCGCGCCCGAAGAGCTCCTGCTCGCTATACAGACCGCCGCAGCAGGCGCCGTGTACCTCTACCCTACCTTGGCTAAAGTGCTCGTGCGAGACTATTTAGCTCAGCAAACCCATCGTCAAAAAGAAACGCAGCCGGAAGAGGAAAACGCTCTTACACCTCGCGAACAAGAAATTCTGGTCTTGCTGGCCGAAGGTGCAACCAATGAACAAATTGCCCAAAAGCTGGTCATTAGCCCCAAAACAGTAGCACGTCACCGTGAAAATATCATGGAGAAACTTAACTTACATTCACGCGCCGAATTAGTGCGCTACGCCATCCGTAAGGGAATTATTCAGCCTTAAAGACGTTGATCTGACGCATAAGAAGAGGGGACAAAAGTCAACTCCAACTCATGAGAAAAGTAAGCCCGAAACGTTCACTCCCTAATCTTAGAGAAAATGTGATCGAAATCTCCAGGGCTTGTGATCTCTTGACATAGCCCCTGCATGCATAGTCCCTGCATGGGAGACATACCCCATCAGTAAAACACGCGCCATACCAACCAATGCTGCTTTTACCGTACCTCCAGCCCAATCAAAATGGCTTACAGAAAACCGTAAAATCCGTTGAACTGCGGATGTTTTCCAATCTTCCGCATAAATATACTAAAAGCGGAAGGAGGAAGCCGTGGAAAGTCATCTGATCATCCTAACTCTATTCGTCTTGCGGCTTGTTATCCCGGCTCTGGTCATTCTCGTGCTAGGCGAGCTTGCTCAACGTTATTTCCGACAAGCTAGACATCGATTTTGATAGGTGATTATATGAACATCAACCAAACGATTTTGTGGATTGTCTTAGGAATTCTGGTACGGATTGGCATCCCATTATTCATTACCAGCCTACTCTTCCTACTACTCAATAAACTAGATCAGCGCTGGCAAGCACAGAGCCAAGGGGCGCTTGTCCAACGTCATGACCTTATCCCTTGTTGGCAAAGCCGAGGATGTCCCGAACCTCGACGCCAGAATTGTCCTGCAGCAGCTTGTCCCACGATTCCCTGCTGGCAGACATTTCGTCTGCCTGATGGTCGCCTGCGAGAGAACTGTTGGAATTGCCCGGTCTTTCGCTTGACGCCTGTCCCCTCCGCAAGCTGACCCGCACACTGCATCCCGCAAGACTGGGACAGATAAAACCAGCAATACTCAGCCTATAGTCAGTTGCCGAACTCAAAATTTGTAGGACAACTCTCATGAGTTGTCCTACATAAGCTTGGCGTGAACGACAAGCTTAACAATCCTCTCCGCCAAAAGGGGACCAACGTTTATTTCTCCGGCGCCCCTGCGTCAATCCAGGCTCTGAGCATCTCAAGCTCCTGAGAGGAGAACTGACCAGGATGCCCACCCTTTTCTTGTTGGAGAATCAGAGGGCTTTCTGCGCTCTTGCCAGGTAAGATGACAACACCGTTTTTACCTCCGGCCATAGCATTGGCATACGTATCAAGCGAAAGGCCGGTGAACGAACCCGCTCCATGACACAAGCCACACTTCTGCTGAAAGAGAACCCCGATAGCGCCGTTCCACGTTAGCGGAGCCTCAGGCGAAACAGCAAGCGTGGGAGTAGGAGAAGGGGTGGGCGTGCGTGGCGCATAGACCGGCACAGTCTCCACAGGCGAGGCCGCAGCCAATGCTGTTTCCTCAGCAAAGACGAAGAAATACACTCCTCCAAGCATGAGAACTGCCAAAAAAGCAGCTATCGGGAAGTATATTGCCCGACGACGGCGAAGAACCAGGGGGTCCAACTGAGGTTTATCCAGACCAGCTTTCCTATCGGCTAATTCCAGGGGATGTTCGTGAAGCATTTCCTCTTCGCTTAGGTAGCCGGTCCACATCGCCTTGTTGAAACGCCGGACATGCACACCATACATATGCCAGATGATAATTGCCAAAACCGCCAGAAGCGCCTCGCCGCCATGCGCCGCTTTGGCCGCAGGGATGAATTCACCCGGCAAGAGACGTGCCGTGGTGATGGGATTCCACATCATAAAACCGGTTTGCCCCATTATAATTGCGCCCCAGACAAACGCCCAATATTCCATTTTCTCTTCGAAGGTGTACCGCCCCATCTGTGGATACGTTTTCGCCAAACCAAGATTGTACAAAAAGGCCTGCCATGCATCCTTAATATCCTTCAGAGTCGGTACCATCGTCGGGCGGAGGCGAAGGACAAAGAGCTTATATCCTACCGCCAAGATGTGGTAAATCACCCCGAACATCATCACAATAGCGGCGACATGATGAATCTGGCGCACGCTCTCAATCCCACCCAAAATCTTGACAATCGATTGGGAAATTTCAGAGAGAGGAAATTTCTGTGGTAAACCGGTTAAGGCAAGCGTGGCAAACGACAGCATCATGACTAGATGCTCAATCCGTTGCGCAAGAGTAAAACGCAAGTAACGAGAGGAAGCTTGTGTCTGGCTCATGCGTGAGCATCTCCTTTCCGACGACGAATGAAACGACGATACACATCACTCAGAACAAATACCCCCATCCCTCCCAAGACCAGAGGGATAAAGATTTTATAGAAAAGATTGACGTAGTACACAATCGGATAATGCTTTGGACTAGGCTCGTAGTGGCTCAACCAAGCATCAGAAAAGTTGATAGTAGCGGTCGGATGGCACCGCTGACAAGTTACCAGGATATTTTCACGAATCTGTAAGCCATGTTGAGGATCATCGGTGGCCAGTATTTTGTGCACTCCATGACAGTCCGTACAAAGCGGCTTGTTGAAAGGCTGGTCGGGAGATACTTTCTCAAACAGGAGCACCGTCGTGCCGTGAAAGTCGGCCACATAACTATTCAGGACGTTGGTTGAGATGCCATATTTACCCATCATCTCTGGGTCAGTGTGACAGCGACCGCACATCTCGGTTGGAGATTTGAGACGAAAAGCCACTTCTTGTGGCCCACGAATATCATGGACCCCATGACAAGTGGTACAAGTTGGGACATCTGGATTGTTCTGATAGAGTGCATTTCCATGAATGCTGGCAACAAATTCGTCATAGATCGCGCTATGGCAACGTCCACAGATTTCGGCATCGTAAATGCGCTGTTCCGGGTAAGGCTGACCGGTCTGCGGGTCAGTGATACGCGCTTGGGCATGCGGGTCATGACAATCGGTGCAGACTGCAGCATTTAGGTTGCCACTGGCTAGGGCATGAAAGTGTACACTGTCCTGGGTTTGGGTATATTGGGTTGTATGGCATTTGGCGCATACACCATACAGCGCCAGTGTAGCCTCACGACGACTCTCAACCTTAAACTCCGGATGCGGGAAACCCCTGATCCCTTCATGGCAATCTACACACCGTAAGCCAGCTTGACCATGAACAGAGGCCTGAATCAACTCCGGGTCAACGGTCAAGGGAAGGATATCGCCGTTAGGTAATGTCTTGCTCATGCCGGGTTGCTTATGACAAAGCAAACAAGCCTCATCTTCATCGCTACTCTGAGGAAGCGGCGCAGCTTGGACCGGTTGAGAAAAGAGGGGCAACCATAGCAGAATTGCTACCAAGGAAAGTGCAGCCCCTATTCCCAAAAGGGACAAAGGCAAATGTTGTTGCATAACTATGCGCATATCACCACTCCTAGGAATCAGGATAAGCCAGGTAAGGTTTCCTACGTACTACGTAAAATCTAGACCAATCCAACGATACGAGAAAACACAATCTGACCGAGATAATCTTGGCCTGAATGACAGCAAAGAGGCCAATCTTTCAGGCAAGCTTCCTTCGGTGCCGATTCTCCCTGTTTTTATAGAGGGAACGTAACAGGCACAGAAAGAGATGATTTTTTATGGCAGCGAATCGTTCAAGCAAAGGCATTATACTGATGAGGGAACCAGATGAAAAGAATAACATAAGTTACTCTTTTGCAACTTTACTTATAAGATAAACTAATAAATCTAAAGATGGACCCAGCATTTCTCTATGTGTCTGGTGCTGCCTATCAGGCAATATTCATAAGTATTCATCTAGCCGCAGTATTCATCTAACCGCGCCTTTTGTGTGAATTGTTTTCGATGTTTTGCTCAGGCCTTGTAGGTTGGGGATCGGGAATGCTCCCAGAAAAATCAAACTGATCGGACCAAGAATCGCTTGTAAGCAACATGTTCGGTACAGGCCTTGGTGTACTCAAGAGTAACTGTGAGAGAGTTGACAGACAATGCGTCAGGCGACACACAATCATCCGACCTTAAAAGTCACATGGTCAAAGCCTGTCGGAAGAATTTCATTCGACCTTTCTAACCAACTTTGTAGCTCTGAACGGCGTTGAACGAGATATTCCCAAAAGAGGTTCTGGACACGAGTCATCGGCTGAGAGAGCAAACGAGAAACATAAATCATCCGTTTGAGTGTCAATCCTTCAACTTCCACGCTTCGAACAAGCCCAAGAGCGAGGGAGCGGGCTGCAACCAATCTCGAGACGAATGCAATTCCTACCCCTCGTTCGACTGCATAGACGATTGCCTCTGGATTGCCCAATTCCATACGAATCTTGAATAAATTGCAATGCAATCCCACCTGCCGCAGCGCTTCGACAACTGCTTCGCGGGTGCCCGAACTTTCCTCCCGCGTAATAATCGGCTGATTGAGCAAATCATCCGGGTGAGCATGTCCAAATTTTGCCCAAGGATGGTCTGGAGGCACAATCAGGATAATGTGGTCTTCAAACAGCGGGAAAAACTCCAAATCGCTGTGGTCTATCTGTCGGCTGGTAACACCAAAGGGGATCTCGTATTCAAGCAACTTATTGACCACCATCTCTCGGCCCATAATCTGGACACGTGGGAAGACGCCCGGAAACTGGTGCTGAAAATCTGCTAACAAAATCGGCAAGAGATACTTCCCTGCCGAGGTCGAACACCCAATCAGCAACTCTCCGCTGATATCCTGTCGGACATTTAACAGAGCGTCCTCCACAAGGCGAGCTGCGTTCACTGCTTCACGCACCACGGGCAAAATGGCCCGACCTGCATCGCTGAGAACGACCGAACGACCTCGCCGCTCAAACAGCTCTAAATCATAAGCACGCTCAAGCGTTTGAATAATTTGACTGACAGCCGACTGTGAAAGCCCCAAGCGCGCTGCTGCTCGGCTGAAGCTTTGCTCCTCGGCTGCAATTAAGAACACACGCAAGTGGGAGAGTTCGAACATTTCAGCATCCGACCTTTCTTAAGAAAAAATGATAAGGTTGGCTGAAAGTTAACATTTAATTAATCTAATAATAAATAGTGATATCTGTCACTAGAAAATATAAGTTAGTTTAATGATAATTTCATTATGACATTTGTCATCTTTGAATCCTGTTTGCTTCAGGGAAACTCTTCTATAACCTAAGGAGGTAAGCCCATGAAAAAACTTGCTATCGGCATCATTGCACTCGGTTTGTTGATCTTGATAGCTGCGGCTTGCCAGCCAAAAGCCCAGGAAACTGCCACTCCTGTGGTCGTCACCCAAGTGGTCGAGGTCACCAAAGAAGTCATTGTGACCGTTGAACCACCGGACCCGGTCAAACTAGCCTATGAATATCTGCCGAACTCACTTCATGGCACAACCGCCGGCAAGGCCTACTGGTACTCCAAAGAAAATGGCGGTATGGAACTCCTGACCGGCATTCCTTACGAAAAATTGCCGTGCCAGCATTGCCACACTCTCTATAACAAAGTGGAAGGCAAAGTCGGTCAACCGCGCTGCGAGTCTTGTCACATTAACAACGAGTACGCACCGGTACAGGCCTCGGTCAAATTGCCGCAATTCCCAGACGACGGTCGTAATCAGGGTTGCTTGGCCTGCCATGGCCGCCAGCGCTTTGAGTGGGGCGCAACCAAACAGCGCGTGGATAAAGAAGGGAATCCGGTGCTCGATCCCGTCACCGGCAATCCAATGACCGAACCGCTGGTGACCGACGTTCACCGCAACCCGCCACCCTACGGCAAGGGCCTAGCGATGACGTGCGTCAACTGCCACGGGACAGGCGACACTCACGGAGACGGCAATACCTATCGCTCCTTCCTGGAATCGCCGAACACCGAATGCACAACCTGCCACACCAAGGAAACTCTCAGCAAGACCGCTGGTCACAGCATCCATGGTGAGAACATGACCTGCGAGACCTGCCACGCGCAGACTGTCACTTCCTGCCAGGGTTGCCACATCAACGGCACGCTCTCTGGTCTACCGGAATATCCACATGCCCGTGTGACCGGTTGGAAGTTCTTGGTTGTGAACGACCAGGGCAAATATGATCTGGGCACAATTATGCCGGCCGTTTACACCACCGAAACCGGCGAGGTCAAGACCTTTGCGGCTATCGCTCCGTTCTACAGCCATAGCATCCAGTGGCCGCAAACCCGCGAGCAGAAGATCGCCATTTGCGCCTCTTGCC
>JANWWB010000406.1 GCA_025056515.1 Anaerolineales bacterium | reverse complement strand
TGCGATAGCTTTCTACTTGGACGGGATTCTCTACAAGGAGTTGATGAATGAGTGTCTCTAGCATGTCGGCATCATTCATCTTGGCCAAGCCCTCTTCGGACACAATAGCTGCCGGTTCTTTTCCGCAGTTCTGTACTTTATTTAGCAGGGCTTTCCCGGTAGAAATGTTTATGACGCTTTCATCAACCATGCGGATGATCTGGGCCAAATAGGGAGGTGTGATCTTTAGTTCTGCTGCAGAGACGCCGAGCTCATTGATTATGCGCAGCACCTCATTGATGATCCAATTGGAGACGCGCTTCGGGTCTCCTTGATATGCTTGAAGTGTTGCTTCGTAGTATTCAGATAGCGAACGCTCGGAGGTGAGGATATCTGCATCGTAGATCGGCAATCCGTATTCCTTGACGAAGCGAGCGCGTCGCTGAAGGGGGAGTTCTGGCAGGGTGCTCAATACAGCCGCTTTCCACGCCTCATCGATCTGGAGTGAGAGCAGGTCGGGTTCGCGAAAATAACGATAATCGGCCTCGGTTTCTTTCGAGCGCATTTTGCGCAAGATGCTGCGGTCTTCGTCCCACTCTAGAGTCCAGGCTTCGATAGGGTTGCCTGCCTCGACCTCGCGGATTTGGCGTTGAATTTCCGTTTGGATGGCCTCGCGAATGGCGACAATCGAATTTAGGTTTTTGATTTCGGTCTTGGGATTCAGCACCTCGGCACCTTTGGGCCGAATCGAGACGTTTGCATCGCAGCGTAGGTGACCCTTTTCCATGTCTGCTTCGGAGATGCCGATCCAGCGCAGCAATTGGCGCAGGCGGATGATATACTGGGCGGCTTCGTCTGCGGAGTGCAGGTCGGGTCCGGTGACCATTTCCACTAGAGGGACGCCACAGCGGTTAAAGTCGATGAGCCGCCGCCCAAAGTCGTGTTTGGTTTTCCCAGCGTCTTCCTCCAGATGAAGTTTCTGAATGGTGACCTTGCGCTCCGAACCGTCCGGCATAGGAAAGACAAGATAGCCACCGCGAGCAATCGGCATGTTGTACTGACTGATTTGGTAACCTTTGGGGAGATCGGGGTAGAAGTAGTTCTTCCGATCGAAATAGGAAATCGGCTGAATTTCGGCATTCATAGCTGCAGCGAGGAGCATGGCTTTTTCCACGGCGGCCTTATTTAGAACGGGTAGGACTCCGGGCATACCGGTACAGACCGGGCAAATGTTGGTATTCGGCGGGTCGTTCCACGAATCCGCTTTGCAGGGACAAAAGATTTTGGTCTGTGTGTTGAGTTGGATGTGCGTTTCCAGTCCGATTACCGCTTCGTATTCTGGAGACATTCTTCTTCCCTCTCTATTGGGAAGACTTGCTCATATACTCCGAAGGATAGGTGGAATGCGCTTGCGCCACTGATCGGTTTCGGTGGCAATTTCGTAGTTACGTGCCAAACGCAAGAGCAAGGCCTCGGAAAAGTCCGACCCGATTAGTTGCGCGCCGTAGGGCAATCCCTCGGGGTCAAAGCCACAAGGGAAAGAGATTGCAGGGATGCCGGCATGGTTGGCAGCGACAGTGAGTTGATCGGCAAATTGCATTAAGACCGAGTCGCCGTAAACTTGGGCGATGGGAAAGGCGGTGGTGGGTGTGGTTGGGGTTAGGAGGGCGTGGAGCCTATATCTGCCCTCGGGGTTGAAAATTGTCTCGAAATCGCGGCGGATCAGACTGCGCACGCGCAGCGCCCTCATGTAATATTGCTCGCTATATTGAGCGGCGCTGACATACATCCCCATCAGAATGCGCAGTTTGGGCTGCAAGCCAAACCCTTCGCCGCGCGTCTTGCGATACATCTCATGCAGGTCATGCACCGGTTGCTGAGTGCGATAGCCATATTTGACACCGTCATAGCGGTGCAGGTTGGAGGCTGCTTCCACCCGTGAGATGACAAAATAGGCCGGTATGCCATATTTGGTATGGGGCATCGGGACGTCTTCAATGATATCGGCGCCCATTTCCGCCAATCTGCCGGCAACGCGGTAGATGGCTTGCTTGTAATCCTCTGGGATTGGCTGTTGCTCTAACTCGCCGCTTTCGGCAGCGACATAGGTGAGGCGAAAATAATCCGGCGATAAGCCAACGCGCAAACCTTTGATGGGCTTTTCCAAATCGGCGACATAGTCGGAGACGGGGAGGTTAGCTGCGGTTGAGTCATGGGGGTCGGCGCCGCTCATCACTTGCAACAATAGCGCAGCATCGCTGACATTGCGCGCTAGGGGTCCGGGGCAATCCAGGGAGGAGCCAAAGGCGATCAAGCCATAGCGTGAGACGCGCCCGTAGGTCGGTTTGACACCGACCACGCCACAGAAGGCGGCTGGCTGGCGGATTGATCCAGCCGTGTCAGTGCCGATCGAGAGACAGCCTTCGCCGGCGGCGACTGCGGCTGCGCTGCCGCCCGAAGAACCGCCCGGCACTCTGGATGTGTTCCACGGGTTGCGCGGGCTGGGTTGGTAGGCACTGGATTCGTTGGATGAGCCAAAGGTAAACTCATCGAGATTGACTTTCCCTAACATGATCCCGCCAGCCTGCTCTGCGCGTGCCACCGGCGTGGCAGTATAGGGGGCGACAAAGTTGGAGAGGATTTTGGAGCCCGCCGTCGAGAGAGTGCCTTCGACACAAAAAATGTCTTTGACGGTGAAGGGAACACCAGCTAAGGGTCCGACTTCTTCACCGGCTTGGATAGCTCGGTCGATCTGTTGGGCTTGGCGGCGGGCGCGTTCAGCAGTTAGGGTGATAAAGGCGTGCACTTTATTGGGTTCGGCGTCTCTGTCGCCGTCTAATTGCCCGGGGAGACCATCCACAGCGGCAATGCGCTTCAGCGTGCTTTCCAAAACCTCGCAAGCGGAAACCTGCTTGCACTTAATCATCCGCACGAGTTGATAAGCAGCGTAGTCGCACAAGTCCATAACTCATTCCAAGTCTTGATGGGGAATCTCGGGCACCACCACGTATCGCTCTTCGAGTTCCGGTGCTTGTTTGAGGATTGTTTCGACATGGGAGCTGGGAATCCACTCATCGTTGCGGAGGGGAGGGCGGATTTCGCGTGGGTAG
>JANWWB010000310.1 GCA_025056515.1 Anaerolineales bacterium | reverse complement strand
AGCAGCCAGCGTTGGACGCGGTAGACGGGAAAGCTTTCCTAGTAAAAAGGCAAGGCCGACCATGCCTATCATAATCCCAAAGGCAAAGCCCATCATCTGAAGAATTTGTGCAAAAGGTAACCGACTTTGTGTAATCAATTTGAAAATCAGCAGAGGGCTGAAAATGTAAAAAATAACCCGTCCCAAAGGGCGCGGGTCGAGAGCGAGAATTCTTCCCACCAGAAATCCTGCTCCGGCCAGGAGTAGGATGGGTGCAAGGTTGTTCAAGAAGAGGTTCAGCAATGGCATGGGGAGTAGCGGTTGAGCAACAAGATGTATTTTTTAGCTTGAGGAATGTCTTGTTTTTTTCTTTGCGGAGTCTTCGTCGTCTATTTCGAAATCGAACATGGCAAAGGAGGCCATGTCTTCGGTGAAGAACAAGTTGTCCAGCGCATCTTCTAGAAACTCGGCTTCTTCGTCATCCATTTCGGCATCTAACATTTCATCGAATTTTTCTCGGATTCCAGGACCACCAATTTTCGAAAGCGCCCAGATGATTTCGTGGCGTATATCAAGATCTTCCTCATCTTCAAGTTGATCAAGCAAGGAGCGGCGTGCCGAACCAAGACCCAGCTCGCCAGCAGCGCGAATAGCCTCGTGACGAATATCAAGATTTGGGTTGTGCAATTGGGACAGCACTTGCTTTTCCCAACGGGTGTCACAGGATTTTCCCATAGCAAATAGAGCACTGGCTATCCATTCTGGTTCAGAACGATGATAGGCAGCCTCAATGAGAGCCGGAACTTCGTCGCGCGAGGATGTGCCCAGGGCTTCCAAAGCACGTCGGCGTACAAGAGGCGATGTCGCCTGGGTGGCAGCTTCTAAGAGAGCGTCTTCAACCTGATGCCATAGGCGTGGCTCAAGTTCTTCAATTTCTCCCCGGTAAATAAATATCCCCAATGCTGAGGCTGCAGCGGCTCGCGTTTCTTCACTTTCATCGTTCTTCAATAAGTTCAAGTAAACCGGTATCAGATGTGGATCCTCGCATTCCCAGAGCAAACGAATCGCTCGTGTCCGTACGCCGGCTTCTTGGTCGGTCAGGAGCGCACGCGCCAGGTCTTCGAACGAAACCAGGGTATCGGTCTCGGCCAGGTCTTCGAGATCTTCTAGGAAGGTTAACTTGCGTTGTACAGAGATGCGCGGCCAAATGTCCAACACTGCGTGTAAGTCTTCGGGGGTTAGGTCAGAGAAATGGTGGAGATAGCGCGCTGGAAATGGGCGGCTTTCATCCTGCAAACGTTGTAGAATTTCGGTTAGAGGAATTTGGGTAGGCATTCCGTATCCTTACGCTTAAGGCAAGACAATCGAGATGGGATTGATGAAATCTTTGATGTAAAAGAACAGCAGAAGAGAAATCAAAAAGATAAAGCCAATCCCGTTAGCGGCCATCTGATATTGCGCCGGAATCGGCCTTTGGAAGAGCAATTCGGGTAAGAGGAAGAAGATACGTCCTCCATCCAGCGCTGGAATGGGCAGTAGGTTGAAGACGGCAAGCGAGATGCTCAAACCGATGATGACACCAAGGGTATAGTACGTCGGCGATGTTTGTGAATCGCCGTCCTGTCGACTTTGCACATCGCTGGCAACTGCGGCTTGGAAGAGATTCCAAAGACTGCGCGGCCCGGCCACTTGGGCTTCCTGAGGACGCGCAGTACCGGCGAGTAATCGGCCGGGAAGCGAGAGTAGCATATTGATATCTCTCCCGACAGCCCAGATACTGGTCGGAAGTGTGGCAAACCAAGAGGAGGGCTTGGAGTATGGAATGCCAAGCACTACTCCCATCGGGCCGGAATTTTCTGGCCATATCGTGCGGGGAGTCACAGTGATGGTTTGTGTTGCTCCTTGACGTTGAACGATTAGCTCAACGGGTTTGCCCAGGTTTTGATGGATGAGTCCAATCAGTTGGGACGTGCTTTTGATTCGTTCTCCGTTCGCATACAAGACCACGTCTCCCACCTGAATGCCGGCCTGTTCTGCTGGAGCACCTGGTTCCAATCCTTTGATGGTGATTTCAGAGAATTGCGGCACTCCAACTTGGCTGAAAAGTATGCTATAAGCAAGGACAGCAGTTGCCAGGTTCATGGTGACGCCACCAAGGAGGACAAGCAGCCTTTGCCAAGCTTTGGCAGCAGCAAATCCCCCTGGAAGGGCAGGGTTATCTTCTCCCATCAAGCGCACAAATCCGCCTAGCGGCAGCCAATTCAGCGTGAGTTGGGT
>JANWWB010000298.1 GCA_025056515.1 Anaerolineales bacterium | reverse complement strand
GCTACGGAGCCATGGAACACACTATTGTGGTGGTTGCTTCGGCGGATGAACCGGCGGCGTTGCAATACATCGCCCCCTATGCCGGTTGCGCCATCGGCGAAGAGTTCATGGAGACCGGGCGCGATGCTTTGGTCGTATATGATGACCTTTCCAAACACGCTTGGGCCTACCGACAGATTTCGTTGCTTCTGCGTCGTCCACCGGGGCGCGAAGCCTATCCAGGAGACATCTTCTACCTCCATTCCCGTCTCTTGGAGCGAGCAGCACGCTTGGCCAATAAGTATGTGATTGTCCCTAAAGAGTTCGAAGGCACCTTAGCCGAAGCCAAAGACGCGGTGGATGGTCGAGTCTACGGTGGGCCGCGCTCCTGGCACGATGCCAATCAGGCGCTTAAGGCCATGCCAAGCGCAGAAGCCTATAAAGTGGTCAAAGTCAAAGGCAGTGGTGGTTCATTGACGGCTTTGCCTATCATCGAGACTTTGCTGGGCGATGTCTCGGCCTATATCCCGACCAACGTGATCTCGATCACAGATGGTCAGATTTACCTGGTGAACAACCTCTTCAATGCAGGCATTCGCCCGGCGGTGGATGTGGGCATCTCGGTTTCGCGCGTTGGTGGCGCCGCGCAAACCAAAGCCATGAAGCAAGTCGCAGGGAAATTGCGCCTGGACATGGCGGCTTATCGTGAATTGGCCGCTTTTGCCCTGATGGCTTCAGACTTGGACAAAGCCACGCAAGCCCAACTCACCCGTGGTCAGCGCATGCAAGAGATCCTCAAACAGCCACAATACGAGCCGGTCCCTTTGGAAAACCAAGTGATGGTGATTTACGCCGGCACGAATGGTTATGCTGACCATGTCCCGATTGAGCGGATGAAGAAGTGGGAAAGCGATCTGTTACGCTATTTAGCGACCTCTCATCCGGAGATTGGCAAAGATATCGCAGAGAAGAAACAAATTACGCCGGAGACCGAGAAGCGCCTGCGCGAAGCGCTGGAAGCTTTCAAGGCGACTTGGCAATAATCATTCCGAGGCGAAGGACCTATGTCATCAGCTCGTGAAATGCGGATGCGAATCCGCAGCGTCAAAAATATTGCGCAAGTGACACGTGCTTTGGAAGCAGTTTCGGCTAGCAAGGTGCGTAAAGCCATGGCCGCTGTCCAGGCGACTCGCCCTTATGCGACCAAAGCTTGGCAGGTGCTGACGCACATCGCTGGCCAACCGGGAAAGGAAACCCTGCATCCGTTGCTGACCCGACGCGCTGAGGTCCGCAAGACGCTTGTTGTCGTCATCAGTGGCGATCGCGGCTTGGCGGGCGCATACAACGCGAACATCATTCGCTTTGTGTCTCAACATTTCGATACGTCTCCCCATCCGGTCGTCTATGTTGCGGTAGGGCGCAAGGGGCGCGATATGCTTCTGCGTCGCCGCAAACAAATCATTGCCGAATTTAGCAACCTGCCCGCTGCGCCCTCCTTCGCTGATGTCTCGGCCATCGGTCGGTTGGCGGTGGACGAATTCTTGCGTGGCGAGGTGGATGAAGTTTGGTTGGCTTATACGGACTTTGTCAACATCGTCAAGCAAGAACCCGTTCTCAAGAAATTGTTGCCCCTCGAGGTGCATCGAGACGAACGCGTTGAAACATATGAAACTGTACATCTCCATGCCGCCTATATTTACGAACCCGAAGAGCGGCAGATTCTCGATGAAATCGTCCCTCGTTTTACCGCTTTGCAGGTCTATCAGGCTATCCTGGAATCGCTGGCCTCTGAGCACGCAGCACGCATGGTTGCCATGCGCAATGCAACCGATAATGCTGTAGAACTCGTCGGTTATCTGCAACTGATGTACAACAAAGCTCGTCAACAAAGCATCACCAATGACCTTTTGGACATTGCCGGCGGCGCCGAGGCGCTGGCACAAGCGATGTCCCAACGCTAATTTTGGAGGCAATCAATGGCAAAAGCAGTAGGCCGTGTAGTTCAAATCCAAGGTAGTGTCGTTGATGTCGAATTTCCTGAAGGGGAACTCCCTGAAGTTTTTGAAGCCCTAGAAATTGAACGCCCTGGTGACTTGCCGCTTGTCCTGGAGGTGGAAAAGCACCTTGGGAAGAACTGGGTGCGCTGCGTTGCAATGGATACCACCGATGGTTTGCAGCGCGGAGTCAAAGCTATCGCAACCGGCAACCCGATTATGGTTCCGGTCGGCGAAGCGACACTCGGGCGCATTTTCAATGTCCTCGGCCGACCGATTGATGGAAAACCAGAACCCGTTAAGGCCGATCGCTATTATCCTATTCATCGCCCCGCTCCGCCTTTTTCCGAGCAATCGACGCGCGTGGAAATCTTTGAGACCGGCATCAAGGTAATTGATCTGATTGCTCCCTTTACCAAAGGTGGCAAGACAGGCATCTTCGGCGGTGCAGGGGTGGGGAAGACCGTCATCATCCAGGAACTCATCCGCTCGGTGGCGACCGTCCATCAGGGCAACTCGGTCTTTGCCGGCGTCGGCGAACGGACGCGAGAAGGGACTCAGCTCTATCGCGAAATGCTTGAATCGGGCGTCATGAAGGATACGGTCATGGTTTTCGGTCAGATGAACGAACCTTCGGGCGTGCGTCTGCGCGTTGCCTTGACCGCTCTCTCGATGGCCGAATACTTCCGGGACCAGGGGCGTGATGTCCTCTTGTTTATTGATAATATCTTTCGCTTCACTATGTCCGGTTCGGAAGTCTCGGCCTTGCTTGGCCGTATGCCTTCTGCGGTAGGTTACCAACCCACCCTGGCAACCGAGATGGGTGAACTGCAAGAACGCATCACCTCGACCCGCACCGGCTCGATTACTTCCATGCAGGCCGTCTACGTCCCCGCGGATGACTATTCCGACCCGGCGCCGGTGGCGACTTTCACCCACCTCGATGCAACCATTGCTTTGGAACGCTCGATTGCCGAGAAAGGTATCTATCCCGCTGTAGACCCCTTGGCTTCGACCAGCCGCATTCTCGACCCGAACATCGTCGGCCCCGATCACTATTACACGGCGCGTGAGTGTCAGCGTGTCCTACAACGATACAAAGACCTGCAAGACATTATCGCTATCCTTGGTATTGACGAACTCTCTGAGGAAGATAAGTTGATTGTGGCGCGCGCCCGCAAGATTGAACGCTTCTTCTCTCAGCCGTTCTTCGTGGCCACTCAGTTTACCGGCTTGGAAGGCCAATACGTGCCTATCAAAGAGACCATACGCGGTTTCCGCGAAATCTTGGACGGTAAATGCGATGACATGCCCGAACAAGCCTTCATGATGGTCGGCACGATTGACCAGGCGCGCGAAAAGGCGGAGAGGCTCGCCAAGGGCGCCTAATTCCTCCGGTGTCAAGCGTGTACCCCAACACGCAACACCCAAATGCTTGACGGAGAATGGATATGCCGATTCGATGTGAAATTGTCTCGCAAGACCGGATGGTCTACCAAGGCGAAGCCGATATGGTCTTGCTCCCCGGCAGCGAGGGCATGATGGGCATCTTGCCCGATCATGCCCCTCTGCTAACCACGCTCAAATTGGGAGTGGTCACAGTGCGCATTGCCGGTCGGGAGGAGTATTTTACAATCGCCGGCGGAATCGCAGAGGTTCAACCCGATCAGGTTACTATTTTGGCCGATGCGGCAGAGAACGTCCGTGAAATTGATGTCGAACGCGCCGAAGCCGCTCGTCGTCGCGCTGAAGAGATGCTTGCCAAGGGCATTCCGCATGATACTGATGCGTATCTCGCCGTAGAGGCTGCCTTGCGCCGTTCTAACCTTCGCCTGGACGCCGTTAAACGCTACGGCAAGAGGGACACGACTCTCCCAAGCCGGAAAGAGGAATGAGGTAGGCCATGCCCTCTTGGATATCCTTCTCCCGAGATTTGGGGATTGATCTAGGTACGGTGCGGACCAGGATCGCCGATGCCGGCGGCGTGCTGGTGGACGAACCGACGGTTGTGGCTATTTTTATCGAAGAACAAAAAATTGTAGCGTTGGGCAACGAAGCCCAGGCGATGCAAGGTCGGGTCTCACAAGAGACTCTTGAGGTGGCTCAACCCTTGAGGAACGGGGTGGTGGCCGATTATGAGATTACCGAGGCCCTTCTGGCGTATTTGCTCAGACAGGTGAGCGGCCCGATGCGTCTCTTCCGGCCTCGTGTGATGATCACGATTCCGTATGGTGTGACCAGTGTTGAAATGCGGGCCGTGCACGAAGCGGTCCTGCAAGCGGGTGCGCGCGACGCCTATCTGATTCAACAACCCCTCGCCGCAGCCATTGGGGTGGATTTGCCGGTCAGTTCTCCTTCGGGAAATATGGTGGTTTGTCTGGGTGGAGGAACAACCCAAGCGGCAGTGATTTCGATGTATGGCCTTGTTGCTGCAGAAACGTTGCGCAGCGGTGGCCTGGAATTTAACGAGGCGATTATTTCGTACGTGCGTCGTAAGTACGGGGTGATTTTGGGTCCGATGACCGCCGAACAACTCAAAACCCGTCTTGGAGCGGCTGTTCCGCAGGAACGTGAGGAAAGCCTGGAAGTGCAGGGACAGGACCAGGTGACCAGTTTGCCTCGGCCGGTCACGTTGACCACCGGCGAATTGGTGGAAGCTTTGCAGGAACCGCTCAAACAGGTCGCCGAGACTTGTCGTCATGTCTTGGAAAAAACCCCTCCAGAACTTGTAGCTGATATTATTGACCGGGGCGTTGCCTTGACCGGTGGCGGAGCGCTCCTGCGCGGGATTGATAAATTCCTGACTAAAACCCTGGGGATTCCGGCGTATGTCGTTGATCAGCCAGCCACCTGCACCGTTCAGGGAGCAGCGCGCGCCCTTGAGCTGTACCCTCTGCTGAAGCGCAATTTACCTTTAGTCTAATTGCCCCCTCTTGTCAAAGATGAGTCAAGCGGTAATCTCCAAGCCTGGGGTGGGATTGGGCAAGCCCAAGAGATGGTTCCCCATGCGCCGGGGATATCGAATCGGTATTTTGCTTTTAACCATTTTCTTGAATGTAGGCTTCATCGTGAGCGTAGGATATGGGGTCTATGCGGCCTACGACGCTTCCAATCGCTACGGTCTGGCCGTGATGGAAGAAACGTTGTTCTGGCCGTTGTTCCTGGCTAGCGTTTTGTTCCTTTTGGGATTGTTCATGACCAGACAAACGTATCTGGATTGGAGTCGGGGAATCGTGCTGTATGAGGCAGGGATAGGAGTGCGCTCTCTGCGTGGCCTTGTGCCCTGGCACTGGAACGAGATTGTCTCTTTCAAGGCAGGAGCGGTCTATGGGATGCGCACCTATACTTTGCGCAGGAGCGATGGAAAACGTCTCGTATTATCTGCTGTTCTGCAAGATGTCGACACACTGGCGGCCGCAATTGAGGAGGCGATTTTCCCTTTGCTCTACGAGCGGGCGGCCATCCAATACAATCATGGCGAGACAATTGTCTTTGGAGCGTTAGCGGTCAGCAAGAACGGAATTCGGGTCGGTAAAAAGGCGTACTCTTGGCAAGAGGTGGGGGAGGTGACTTTGCGCCGAGGGATTCTCCGCATCTCCAAAAAGGGGGGAGGCCGTTTTGGTCATGCTCGAGCTGTTGTTTCTGCAATCCCCAATCTGCGGGTACTTTTGAGCATCCTTGACCAGGTAGTAGGAATCAAGGTCAACTGAGAGCTACGATTTCAATTTCGCCACGGTCACGCCCTCGCCGCCTTCCTTGTCTCCCCCTTCTTCAAAGGATTGTACGTAGGGATGTCTGCTCAAGGCTTGGCGCACCACCTGGCGAAGTTTGCCGGTTCCTTTGCCGTGGATGATACGCACAAATGGCAGGCCGGCCAAATATGCTTGGTCTAGGTAATCCTCCAAGCGGTCTAGAGCGTCCTCCGACAGCATGCCGCGCAGGTCAAGCTCTAGGCCGGGTGAAGGGTGAAGGGATAGAGATGAAGGCCGGAGAGCAGTCCGTGACTGTAAGTCAAGAGCGCGCTTTTGGACAGACGGCGGATGCGCATCTTCAGAGCGACGATCTTCAAACGCAGACGACGATTCGCTCTGTTCGTCCTTTTGCTGTAACTTTTCCAAAGGGATTCGCAACCGCAAGGTTCCGGCCTGAACCTCGGCGTCATCTTCGTCCAGGGAAAGCAGGGTACCTTCTACACCGAGGTTGCTAACGAAGACCTTCGAACCGACTGTGAGTTTTATTTGGCGCTCTTGGCTTTGGGCCGGTCGTCTTGTCGGAGGGTGCAGTTTTTCTTCCAGCAACTCCACCTGCTCTTCGACTTCCGACAAGACCTGCATGGCTTCAAGCGGCTGACGTGCCCGTTTCAACTCTTCTTTGAGCGATCGTAGTTGTGCTTTCAGGACCTCAATTTCCAGTTCACCTTCGGCGCGTGCTTGTTCGAGCACTCGTTGGCGTTCCTCTTCGATTTTTGCCAAGCGGGCGGCCAATTCCCGTTCTAGGCGGCGGGCCTCCGAGCGCGCTCGTTCAGCCTTTTCGAGTTCCTTGCGGATTTCTTTGCGCTGACGCTGAAGGTCGCTAATCAATTCATCGGCGCGTAGGTCATTGGGGTTGATTTCGGCTCGCGCTGCTTCAATGATTTCGTAAGGTAGGCCGAGGCGCGCTGCAATTGCCAGAGCGTTGGAACGCCCGGGCAAACCGAGGGTCAGTTTGTAAGTTGGACGAAGGGTTTCTAAGTCAAACTCCAGCGAGGCGTTGACTACGCCAGGCGTAGAATGGGCAAAGCTTTTTAGTTCTGGATAGTGTGTAGCGACGAAGGTCGTCACGCCACGCTCGATGAGGTGCGATAGGATAGCGCGCGCTAATGCAGCGCCTTCCTGCGGGTCGGTTCCTGCGCCGAGTTCGTCCAGAATCACCAAGCAACGCCGGTCGGCTTTCTTCAAGATATGGATGATATTCCGCATATGTCCGGAGAACGTTGAGAGCGACTGCTCAATCGATTGCTCATCGCCGATATCGGCGAAAATCTGTTGGAAGCAGGGAAGTGCCGAGCCGGATATGGCAGGGATATGCAGTCCGCTTTGCGCCATGGCGGCTAGCAGGCCGACGGTTTTGAGCGTGACGGTTTTGCCGCCGGTATTCGGTCCGGTGATGACGATGGCAAACGTTCCGGGCGCCGGGTCTATGGTGATTGGAACGACGGTTGCAGGGTCGAGGAGCGGGTGACGGGCATCGAGCAGACGGATGGAGGGTGGCGGGGGGACTGAGGATGAGTCTTGGCCTCTCGCTTTCGGACGTTTGGCGTCCATCTTGAGAAGCAGGGGTTCTACCCCGCGGATGGCTTCTGCATATTTGGCCTTGGCGAAGACCAGGTCGAGTTCGGCCAAGCCAGCCACGCCAGGGATAATTTCACCAGCTTGCTTCCCGATTTGAGCGCATAAAGCGACTAAAATGCGTTGGACTTCATCTCGCTCGGCCAATTGTGCCTCGCGATAGGCGTTATTCAGGTCAACAACAGCCAAAGGTTCGATGAAGAGGGTCGCTCCTGTCGAAGACTGGTCATGGATAATGGCCGGAATTTGTCCTTTGCATTCTGCGCGTAGGGGCAGGACGTAACGACCTTCCCGTTGGGTGATGACACGGTCTTGTAACTTGGCGGCGGTTTCAGGCTCGGAGAGGTATCGTTGCAGGCGTGCAATCAGTCGGTCGTGGGTGAGGCGAACGTGGCGACGCAGCTCAGCCAGAAGCGGGGAGGCCGAGTCGGCGACTTCGCCGGTCGGTGTGATGCAGCGGGCGATGGTTTCAATCAGGTCCGATGCAACGGGCAAGCGCAAGGCAATTTCAGCCAGGTGAGGGTAAGTTTCTGTGCGCTTTTCAAAGTAACGACGTAAGCGGCGCATGACTTCCAAAGTGCTTTGAATGTCGAGCAACTCTTTGGGTTGGAGGACTCCGCCGCGGGCGCACAGGTCTACTTGGTTGCGAATGTCATGCGCACCACCGACGGTCAGATCATGGGTGGTAAAGAGGGTGCGCGCCTCGGTGGTCGCTTTGAGCAGGGCCAAAGCATCTTCATAGTTACCCGTCGGTGTGAGTGAACGTGCTAGGTCAGCTGAGGCAGAAAAGTCGCAGAACTCTGCTAGCCGTGCAAGGACTTTGGGGTATTCGAGGGCGGTGAGCGATTTTGAATCCATGCGGGCGAATTTAACCATAAGATGGGCGATTAGAGAATGGTCAGAGATTGATTCTGGCAAGCTCAGTTCGATTTTTTAACGGACAAAACCTGTAACCAAGAAGGTAGCGTGAGTTCGGCTCTCAAGCCACAAGCGGTGAAGTAGGTTGCGCAAGAGAGTGTCTTAACGCACCCTTCATCTTTCAGTCCACTGGTAAGTCCACTGTGCCGAGCGTGAACGATGGTTACCTGGCGACTTGAAGCGGTTTCTTCCCTCTTCCATCGCGAGAGGGAAGGTATGAAGTCAGAGAGCTAGAACTAGAGGGCCTACTTCCAGGCTGCGCAGGCTTTTGCCACCGGCTATGTCCTCACAGAAGAGGAGGCACTAAAAGGCCCAGAGGAGAGCCATTCCTGCTACTATGCCTGTGATGATCAGGGCGAAAAGTGACGCGCAACACCCTGCTCTCCTCGCCAATGCGTCCGATGGCCGCTGCTGCGTTTTGGAATTGTAGCGATCGACCGAATTTAACCCCGCTCGTTTCGAAAGCCAAGGTTGCACTGTTGGAGAACCGGTTACTCAGGGGAAAAGCAGACCTGCTCCTGTTTGCACACGAGAAGTCCTGATGAGCGGATAGATAAAAGACGCCAAGTTGCCTCGGCGTCTTGGTACAGAGATTACGCAGAATGTTCGGGTGATTCAAAGTCGCTCATGTACACGCTCAGGATGATGGGTTAGATTGGTTTGCATATACGCTTAGAGTGCTTCCTCGATAGTGTGGAGCGGTGTGCAAATTGCTTCTCGCCCGGAAGCGCTGATGGCCTCATATGCAGCCTGTCCCATACCCCGGGCTACAATCAGTTGATAATCGAGAATTGTTTCCAGCAGATGATGATGAGAAGAAGAACTGTGATGTTCCGGTTCATTTGATCGGTTGTGAGGTTGATGTCTCTTTTTGGAGCGTGTTTCTCGATGGAAGAGCGAGTCGTTTTCAATCGTTACCACTTCCATCGGTTGCAAAAGCAATTTTCATCGTGTGCTCCTGTTGGTATGTTTGGCGCGCTGCTGTTTCAGCCAAGAGGTCACTGCATTCCAGACCGGGCAGCGATCGTACACTGCGCTAAAGAAGATGAAGCCGGCCACCACATAGAACGGCCAAGAAGTTGGATTGAACCAGCCGATGATGGCCATTCCGACAGCTAAGGCAATCCGAACCAGACGTGTGCGCAGACTCAAGCGAGGCGGAATTTTGCCTTCGGCCAGATGCCGGAAAAGGTCACGCAAATCGCTTGCGGGTCGTGCGCCGATGTATCGCGCCACTTCTTGCCCGCTCTGATAGGCAATCAGGGTGGGAATGCCATAAATCTTCAGAACGGGAAGCAAGTCCGGATGTTCATCGGCATTGATTTCCCATACATCCACTTTCCCCTGATATTCTTGGGCCAAATTCTTGAGAATAGGCTTTATGGTGCGGCACGGTGCGCACCATGGCGCCCAAAAATCTACGACCACCGGCCGCGTTTGCCCCTGTAGGCGGTTCTGATACATTTTGAGATTCATAACGGTCTTCCTTTCGTTGTGCAAAAATCAGCTAGAAGGCCGAGAGGGAGCATGAGGTTGGTGAGGGGAAAACAGGCTTCCTGTCCAGATTCCCTGCAAGGTCTTAGCAAAGACAAGGAGCCAAAGCAGCATCAGCAGGGTTAGGGCGGCCAAGCCCAGACCAACGAAAAGAGGGTGGGTTTGGACTTGGTACAAGACACCGCTTGCAATGACAAACGCTGTCATTGGAAAGATATACGCCCACCAAGAGAGCGCAAAGGGTGGCCTTTCTCTAACCCACATGACGAGGTTCAACAGCAAGGCAAGCAAGAGCCAGAAAATGGAAAATCCCCAAAGAGCTATAGCGCCAATTGACGTGAACCATTCTAACACCTGAAGCACTGCCTCAGGTGCGCCCCAGACCTGTTCTAAGACGATTGGCAAACGCAGGAGAAGAATGACCAGGACGGAGGTGGGCGCTACACCGATCATCAAAGTAGGCATCAGATGAGAGGGAGGAGGCGCATACAGGGTGTGCCGGCTGAAGACCATCCCCATCACTAGCAAGAAGAGCAGGCTTCCCATTCCCAAGTACAGCAGGCTGATGAGCGCAATCCACTGGGCTATGGGGTTAGAAG
>JANWWB010000253.1 GCA_025056515.1 Anaerolineales bacterium | reverse complement strand
GCCCAAGAATGAGAGAGAGGATCGCTGCCGGTATTGCCAATAAAAAGTAGAGAGGGATGAGCAGGAAGAAGAGCACCAGACTGACAAGCGAAAAACCGATTCTTATCCCCAGAATCACCAACCAAACCAGACCAAAGCTCTTCCAGTTTCGCTTGAACAGAGACCACCCCTGTCGAAAGGCGGCGCGAATGCCGGCGCCTTCCAAGCCGGCAACGCGTACCCATACATTTCGCAACAGCGTTAGGAAGAGCAATACCAGGCTGAGGAGGAAGATAAAGAGGAATACACAGCCTAAAGCGGCAATCGAGACCGCTACAGCCGTTCGCACTCCAGCGTTGATGCTGAGAATCAGGAGGACAAGAGAGGCTGCTGCTAGCATGATGAAGATGAAGACCGGCAAACCGATGATGAGGTCAATCACCCAGATATGGAAGGCGCGCCGGCTCCAGCCGAGTCTCCAACCGGCCTTAAAACCGACCTTTTCACCGTTTGCTTCGTGTTGGTCTACCATGCGAATCACGGCTGTCTCGGCAACGTACCGGACGACTGTCAGCGCTGCCCCGATCACGAGCAGGAACAGCACGGTGATCACGACAATCCAAATGATCGTGCTGATGTGTTCTTCGGGATGTTCCAGAACGGGCAACACATTTTGCTCTATCCATTCGAGCACTTCGCGTACCCGGGGGTGGCGCGGTTCCATGCCGGGTTGGAAGAATGGCCGCTCTGGGGCCTCTCCAATGTTGAAGTTTATTACGCTGTTTCCGCCACCAACTGCTGTCAATGCCAGTAAGATTGCAAAAATCCACAAGGTCCGATAATTCCAGAGAACTTGCCAGGAACGTTTCAAGAGTTTTCCAAGGTCAATCATCATGGTTTTCTCCCTTCGTGAGATCGTAAAACTTACCGATTGCTAGGGGCCGTACGCGGTAGCATGGGGCGCGGTCCGCGCATCCGCCACCAGAGGGCTAGCCAGAACCAATAAAGCGCTATGATTCCAACCTGTAGAGATAGGCTCTGCCAGAGAGACAACCCCCATCCACCTAGCCAGCTGACAAGACCAATCGTCTCTTGTATCTGGCCGGGAAACAGGTTGCGCGCCATTTCTAGCCAAAAGAGTTGTGAACGAGGCTCAAGCCAGAAATTCTGGCCTAGCAATCCGATGGCATCTGCGGCAGTTACCCAATTGCTGAGCAGGAAGACCACTCTCACAAAGAACCAACCACCCAGGATGAGCACGGGTGCCAACCACCAAGCCAGGGAACCGGGTTTCGGGGGGCGAGCATGCAGAGGACGGCGCGGCAGATTGAGGGTCACGCGCTCGGCAAAGCGTTCTGGCGGCGTGAAAGGTGGTGGAGCGTCGGCTTTGAGAAGCTCGGAAACCAGGCGCAGTTCTTTGAGCGTCTCACGGCAGGTTTTGCAAGCAGCCAGGTGACGCTTCACCTCTAGGAGGCGCGTGCCACGTAATTCCCTGTCTAGGTAAGCGTTCAAGAAATTCTGCATTTCTTCATGCATATTCTGGCTCCTGTTGTTTCACTTCCTCTTGGAGCATCTCGCGCAGGCGGTTGCGTGCATAATTCAGGCGGGACATGACCGTTCCCAACGGAATATCGAGCACAGCAGCAATTTCTTGATAGGAAAGTCCACCATATTCACGCAAGACCAGGACATTACGAGCAGCTTCGGGAAGTGAGACAATGGCCTGCTGAATCCGACCTGCCTTCTCTCGGGCTAGGACAATCGCCTCTGGACTTAAGCTTGAGTCGCGTATCTGTTGCCATTCTTCTTCCTCAAGCTCCGTTGCTTTTTGCTTACGCAAGACATCAAAGGTTGCATTCACGGCAATCCGATAAAGCCAATTCCGAAAAGGTGATTGCGGATGGTAAGATGGAAGATGAATCCAGGCTCGTAGAAATGTTTCTTGGGCCATATCTTCTGCTAGAGCGGCGTCACCGCACAAACGATAGACAACATGGACAACTCCTGAGTAGTAACGGCGCACCAATTCGCCGAATGCGTGGCGGTCGCCGTTTTGCGATTGTTCGATGATGGTGGACTCTATTTCCTCCACCTGAAGCTGGGTCACGTCCTTGCTCCTAAGCATTTTCTATATACTATACGAGGTTTGTGCCGGTTTTATTCGGAAAGTAGCCTGTATGAGCGATTGGTGAGAAGCCTGCTAGGATGCAAACCTCTTGTTTTGGCGCTGAAGCATGTATGTTGAGCTTTCTACCAACCTGACGGTTCTGCTAAAGAAGTCCTTGTTGCTGCTGCGAAGGGAATAACTCCCCTGATCGAGGGCTTGAGAAGCTGCCCAAAACGGTTCATCATCCAGCTCAACTTGTTTTGTGAGGCTTCCAAGGTATGACTTTGGGACTTCAGTTTCCTGGCGATGTGATCAAGAAACCTGTCAGGTATCTGAGAGTTTAGCTGCTCTTATGAAAGCACAGCGTTCAAAGCAACCTTCGGCTTTTTTGGGCCTGCTAGCAGGGATGGCTTCAACTTGGAAAGGAAGATGCCGGCGCTGCCGAGGTATCACCAGAGGCTCACATTCGAGTATACTTGACAAAACGTAGAACCCGTCTAGCTCTCTTGGATCTTTGTGCCTGGATAGTCTCTATCCTAGACTTTGACTTGAGGATGTTGTTATGAATCCTTTTCTGGCTCTACTCATCACTCTTTTGGTTGCCTTGTTCGAATTGCGTTCTCTTGATTTTGCTGCTCACCGAGGCTGGATAGATAGCCGCTTGAGCCGCAAGCTCATTCATATTTTGACCGGTCCCTTGTTTGTCCTATGTTGGTTATTATTTCCGGATGACGTTTGGTACGCGCGTTACCTGGCAGCGTTGGTACCTCTTCTTTTTACAGTTCAGTTCGCTCTGATTGGTTTGGGACTAATCCGCGATGATGCTTCGGTCAAGGCGATGTCGCGTTCGGGTGATCGACGCGAGATTCTGCGCGGACCGCTGTTTTACGGTATCGTTTTTGTGGTTATGACGATTGTCTATTGGAAGACTTCGCCAATAGGCATTACTGCCCTGATGTTGATGTGTGGCGGGGATGGATTAGCCGATGTGCTTGGGCGTAGCTTAAAGTCGGCGCCATTGCCGTGGAGCAAACGCAAGACTTGGTTCGGTTCGTTAGGCATGTTCCTAGGTGGATGGGCGCTTTCGGCGTTCATCTTGGCCGTTTTTACCGCTGCAGGTGTCTTCCCGGCGCCGTTTTCGGTTTACCTGATGCCGATCACTCTGCTAGCGCTGGTAGGAACCCTGGTCGAATCCTTGCCGCTCGAGGATATAGATAACGTTACTGTGACTTTAGCGACAATCTTGTTAGGACATCTCTTGTTCTCATGAAACGGGCGCAACCATCCTTTTGAAGTGAACTCAATGATATAATCCAGATGCCTGAGTCGATGAAAAAAGTTGTCCTTGCTCTCTCTCTCCTCTTGCTGGTTTTCTTGGGCTGGCGACTCCAGTGGTCGGTTGGCGCAGCGCCGGAGTTTCAAACCCAGTACGCCACCCCGACCGCTTTACCTGATGGCCGCATCATTTACATCGTCCAACCGGGCGATACCTGTTTGCGCATTTCCTTGCTAACCGGCGTTTCGGTGGACTATTTGCGGGTGACCAATCAATTGAATGAGCGATGTGACCTGCGCGCAGGACAACAACTGCTGATTGGCATTGGTGGGCCGGCATCGGCTTCTCCAACGCCCGGCCCCACTCCAACACCTATGCCGACTCAACCGACCCCGACCCCAGGCAAGGGAGGTAGTGGCGAGATTTGCGTTTTGCTCTACTTGGATGCCAACGGCGATGCCTTGCGCCAGGAAACTGAAATGGGAATCGAAGGAGGGGCTGTTAGCATCATCAGCTTAAATGGCCAGTTCTCACAGACCCAAACGACTGTAGACGCAATTGACCCGCTTACTGAAGATGCTCAACGCGCTTGTTTTGCCAATCTTCAACCCGGTTTTTACACGGTCAGCGCTGCTGCTCCGGATGGGTATAACCCTACAACGGTTATGAACATGACCATTGAAGTTGCGCCAGGGGATGTCAGTTATCTGGACTTTGGGGCGCAACTTCGCAGTGTTGAACCGGATGCTACAAACAACAACCCATCCCCCGTGTTGGGTATCTTTGGATTTGTGCTGATCGTCGGTGGCATTGGCTTGGGAATCTACACCTGGGTGATGATGCGCCAGCGATGAAGATGCAAGAGGGTTGAAAAGCCATCGTCCCCCATCCTGGGGGCTTTTTTGTTACCCAGTGGGTGGCAAAATCACCCTGAACACCAGCCAGGCAAAGAAAAGTACCAAGAAAGCCAAGGCCAACAATACAGCTGCTCCGATGGTGATCCAGTTCTTCCAAGGTAAAGTTCTTGTTGGGGAAAGAGATGGCATTTTTAAGAGTAGGGCGGTAATGTTATCGCGGCCCTGACGCTGACAGGCTAGGTCAATCAGTTGATGGGCGGCGTGTTGCACATCTTTGGTATTCCGAAGCACCGTCTCAATTTGTTCGTCTGATACGACATCGGTCAAGCCGTCTGTGCAGAGTAAGATTACATCGTTAGGCCAAAGTGACATCCCTTGGTTCGCGCGTGCCTGTGTATCGGTTTCTTCGGTTGCCAATTTCAAGCGAATATCGGCCTGTGGGGGCTTGCTGGACCCGAGATAACGTCGGATGACGTGTTGGTTAATATGATTGACGGCCTGCTCTGGGCTTAGAAATCCCTTTTCGATTGCTTCCTGCACCCAGGTATGGTCCACGGTGAGTTGCCTCAAGCGACCCTGGCGTAAGAGATAAATGCGAGAATCGCCTACGGAAGCGATGTACAACTGGGTTCCGATTACCCAGGCGCAGGCACAGGTGGTGCCCATACCTTGCATCTGCGTATCCCCTTGGGCCCGCAAAGCGATGTTTTGACCTGCCGTTTGAATCGCTTGTTGTAAGATTGCGAGCGGATTCCCGGCATCTGATTGAGCGACGATCTGACAAATTTGTTCCACGGCCATTTCTGCAGCCACTTCCCCGGCGCGATGACCACCGATTCCATCCGAGACAATCGCAAAGACAGATGGCGTTGGGTTTTCTGAGGAGAGACGAAAAGCTAAAATGGCAAAACGATCTTCGTTGGGTCGTCCCCCCATGCCGGGGTGTGTGAGAGCCGCAGTGTAAAGGTGAGAGTGGGAAATCTGTATCATTTTTCTAGCGATTTAATTTCGGGAGGAGGAAGGAACGGAGGTTTGCGCAAGAGAAAACGGTAACACACGCGCCCGATATGAAGAATATCTCCATGCTTCAGGGTGCGCGGCGCCTCAAGGCGTTCGTAGTTAACCCAAGTTCCGGCGACCGATTTGGCATCTTCCAAAATGAATTGACCTTGGGCGTACTTAAGACGTGCATGGACGGGAGAAACCGAGGGGTCGTTGAGGACGCGAGTAGCATATAAGGGGTCTGTGCCGAAAACAGTCTCTTCGGCATTGAGGGAAAGAGGCGGTGCGTCAAACGCTTCGCCGTCTTCTTTTAGTCGCACAAGATACGCTTCAGGCTGCTTCGATGCCCCGCGTGATAGCTTAAGAGTTTGTCGCAAAGAGGTTGGTTTTCCTGATAAGTGCTTGTCTTGAGAGGGAGGAGCGGAGCGTTTGTGTCGCAAGCCCACCAATAAAGAAATGACCAAGGTCAATCCTGCCAAACTGATAGCAATGATGAGCAAGCGGCGACTGTTGATGGCCAGAAAAGCTGCCAAGCCGCGTTCTGGCTGTATAACGGTTACTTTGACCGGAGTAGCAAGGCTGACATTGCTTAGGCCTAATTCGTCAACGGC
This sequence comes from Anaerolineales bacterium, assembly GCA_025056515.1. GTDB lineage: Bacteria > Chloroflexota > Anaerolineae > Anaerolineales > Villigracilaceae > UBA877. The sequence goes on along the minus strand of JANWWB010000253.1, from coordinate 3,529 downwards.
TTCTACCTGAAGAAGATGTTCGGCGCTACTACGATACTCACTAAGATCCCAAAAAAAGCGGTCGAAGGGTTCGCTTGTGTTTTCGTCCACCAACGTACCGTCTACATACAGGGCTGTGCGCGTTAGGCGGCGGGGATGACCATCTGGAAATTCGAACAACGCTTGGATTTCTTGTTGGGTCGGTCGAAAGAGCGAAAAATCGGTTTGGAAACGATCGGCCCCCTGACGTACAATCTGTTCCGGCGGCGAGACCAGAATCGGGGTCGGCGGCAGGACGGTAAAGTCAAAGGTCAGGGTATTGCTGCTCAAGATTTCGCCGTTGCGCGTAATCTGCACCGAGAGCGTATGTGGATTGCCGCTACGAATGGTAGAGCGGTACTCCAGCGCATAGACAAAGCGCAATGGCGCCAAGTAGGACTCGAGATCAGGAAGGGAATTAGCCGGGTCAAAGACCACATATTGACCGCCGGTGCGTAAGGCAAGGTCTTTCAGCGCCACAACTGCCTCGGTCGAGGCTTGACCGAATGGCATCACAATCCAGACATGCACACGGATATTCAAATCTTCGGCGCGTTGGGTCATATTTTGTAGAAGAGAAACGGCCGAAGCGGCAGGGGGTGATGCAATGTACAGGACGACCCGTTTCATTCCTGGTTCAAGCGGTGCCCCGGAGACGGCGTCTAACGCCTGGGAGAGCGTATCCAGCGAAGGTTTGATGGTCACCAAGTCTGGCTGATAAGCGCTGAGGGTCTCGTAGAAAGCTTGTGGGGTCAAATTCTCTTTCAGCCCGATGCCGGTTAGAGCAAGATGCAGACTATCTCTCTGTTCAGGTGAAGTCCTTTGTGCCCAGGCAAGCAACGCGGTTTTTATTCGTTCTAGGCGGGAGACGCTATCTCCGGTGCGCAGGCCGAACGAACGATCGGGGTCAAGCGCTACGGCGAATTGAACTCCCGGGCGGAGTAGTTCTAAGCGGGTTGGGGCTAGAGGCTGATGATCTTCGAGTAGGGTAATTTCGCCTGCCAAAAGGTCGGTGACGAAATTACCATGAGCATCGAAGACATCGAGCAAGACTCGGAATGTTGGAAAGGCGGAGGTCTCGAGCGCAAACAGGGTCGCTCGTCCGGTGTTTTGAGCGCGAACGGCTCCTCGGGTTCCGGTTAGTACGAGAGCAATCGCGAGGAAAAACAACGCTAGTTTGCGCACGGTGCTATTTTACCTGTTTTTGTGTTCTAAACATGGATAAAGGACAGAATCATTCCCACTCAATCGTTGCGGGCGGCTTGCTGGTTATATCATACACCACACGGTTGATTCCGTGCACTTCATTGACAATGCGGTTGGCTACCTGCGCCAGCAAATCCTGAGGCAAGCGTGCCCAATCGGCGGTCATGAAATCTTCGGTGGTGACGGCGCGCAGGACGCAGGTCTCTTGATAAGTGCGTTCATCGCCCATTACGCCGACCGACCGAACGGGTAGCAGGGCGGCAAAGGCTTGAGCGACCTGCCCGTTCTTCCCGAGTAGACCGGCGCGGGTCAACTCCTCGATGAAAATTGCGTCTGCTGCTCGTAGCCGGGCGACGCGTTCGCGCGTCACTTCGCCCAAGACGCGCACACTCAATCCCGGGCCGGGGAACGGTTGTCGCCATACCATTGATTCGGGTAGGCCTAAGGCTTCGCCTACTGCCCTCACTTCATCTTTGAAGAGATAGCGCAATGGTTCAACTAAGCGAAAGTCCATCTCTGCTGGCAAGCCACCGACATTATGATGCGACTTGATCTTGGCTGCCTTGCTCCGGTCGGGGGCAGCGGATTCGACCACATCAGGGTATATTGTGCCTTGGACGAGGAACTTTGGGGAACCCAGACGCTTGGCTTGGCGCTCAAAGATGCGGATAAATGTTTCGCCGACGATACGCCGCTTTTGTTCTGGTTCGAACACGCCTGCCAGTGCTGCAAAAAACTCTTCGGCAGCATCGACAGCGATCAATTCCACCCCCATCTGTTCGCGAAAAGTCCGCACAACTTGCTCCGGCTCCCCTTGGCGCAGCAGGCCGGTGTCCACAAAGACAGCTACCAGTTGATCGCCGATGGCACGATGCACCAAGGCGGTTGCCACCGATGAATCTACGCCGCCGCTGACTGCTGCCAGGACTCGTTCTTTGCCAACCTGGGTGCGGATTCGGGCGATGCTGGCTTCGATAATGGACGCGGGCGTCCAGCTTGGTGCACAGCCACAGATTTCTACGGCAAAGCGGCGTAAAATATCTGCGCCTCTTTCGGTATGTTTCACCTCGGGGTGAAATTGCAGGCCGTAGTAGTTGCGTTCAAAATCGCCCATGGCCGCAATTGGGCTATTGGCAGACTGAGCCAGTGTCACAAAACCGGGAGGTAACTCGGTGATGCGGTCGCCGTGAGACATCCACACCTGGCAACTCTCTCCCGGTAGGATGGGGTTGGCAAGCAAGGTTTTGACCTGGGCAAATCCATATTCACGCTCGGGTGAGGGATGGACCTTGCCTCCCAGCGTATGGGCCAAGAGCTGCATCCCATAGCAGATGCCAAGGATGGGCAAACCGGACTCAAGGACATAGCGAGGCAGCGTAGGGGCGCCAGGGACATAGACCGAGGCCGGTCCACCGGAGAGGATGAAACCTTTGGGAGGAAGCGCTAGCACGGTCTCTTTCGGAGCGTCCCACGGGAAAAGTTCGCAGTAGACGTGTGCCTCACGCACCCGACGGGCAATCAGCTGAGCATATTGTGAGCCGAAATCGAGAATGGCGATGGCATCGTTCATGCCGGGTCTATTCGCCCTCAAAAACAATCTTGCCGTTATCCATCGAAGTAATGACAGCCAGAGACTCGATGGGGACGCCAAGGTGTGCCAGGACGGCGCGCCCGCCCTCAAAGGTCTTTTCAATCAGAGTCCCGATGCCGACAATCGTTGCCCCGGCAGCTTGCGCCAGACGCGCCAAGCCAAGGATGGTTGCGCCGGTGGCCAGGAAGTCATCGATGATGAGAATACGCTCCCCTATGCCTAGATATTCGGGCGAGACGATGAGTTCGACCATACGCCCTTTGGTATGTGAGGGAGCCAGGGTGAGGAAAATTTGATCGGGCATGGTAATCGGTTTGGTTTTGCGGGCGTAGACGACCGGGATGCCTAAATGTAAAGCTGTCGTCACGGCCGGAGCGATGCCGGAGATTTCGGCGGTCAGTACTTTTGTTGCGCCTACATGAGCAAAGCGCCGTGCAAGTTCACGCCCACAGGCATCCATCAGACGCGGGTCCACTTGATGGTTGACAAAGCCGTCCACCTTGAGAATGCCATTGCCCAGGTTTTTCCCCTCCCGTCGAATCCGTTCAATCAGTTCTTGCATACTACCTCCGGGTTTGAATAAGTTGGCGTATTCTCCCAACAGTTGTGATTTGTTTTCCCCGCCTTTCTTTGGAATGCTTGGTCAAATGTCCAAGTTACGCACGGCGCGAGCGTGGGTCTGAATGAAACGACGACGAGGGTCAACCGCATCGC
>JANWWB010000236.1 GCA_025056515.1 Anaerolineales bacterium | reverse complement strand
AAAAGCATCACTGAAATACCATTTGGCCTTCGGAGCCTCATCCACCATCCTTTGAAGGGCTTCTTCGGTGCGCTTCCAGACAACAGACCAGCTCAGGATGCAGCGTGTTTTGCGATCGACGATGGTGAGGATGTAAATTTTGTTTTTTTTATCCCCAATAAACGTGAAAAGCTCATCCATCTCGGCCTTTTCAACCGTTTCGGGGAGTGAGGCTGCAGGCAATTGCTCCGCATGCGCTTTGACCCAGTTGGCAACGCTCTGGGGATTGACCCCCAGATGGCGCGCTATGCGACGAAAATTTGCGCCGTCAACATACATTTGCACTGCTTTTTGACGCACTTCGAGGCTGTAGGCATGCGACTTTTTTCAGGCGTGTACTTGCAGCCACACAAGGAACAGCGGTACTGTTGGCTTCCAGAGGGAAGCTTTCCAATTTATGTTGCTTGACTTCACTTGCACATTTCGGACATTTCGTATTTACCCGCTTTTTAGGCACTCCCCTGGAGTTCGGACTCTTGACTGTAGAATAAAATGCCTTTAAAATCTTGGACTTATATAACACTGGACAAAAATCGCTAATCCATGGCGAGGAAGAAACAGAACAGGGGCTAGTTGTTTAATCTCGAGAAACTCCGTACGGGATTACTTCTCGAGATTTCGATCAAAAATATGCGGAAGACAATTTCGCCGAAAGGAGGTGGGGCCGACATTCGAGAGCATTGTCTGCCGGTTTGTTGTCACCCGCTCTGCGGGAATGGATTTCATAACTAAACAAAATTTTGGAGGAGTAAGATGAGTAAGCATTTGCTCGCTTTGCTGTCGGTGTTGTTGATTGCCAGCTTGGCTCTTGCAGCCTGCGCCCCCAAGGCGACCCCGACCCAGCCGTCGGCTGCTGAAAAAGGCACTATTAAGATCGCAACCCAAAGCCCGCTCTCGGGTGGTCAGTCGTCCTTGGGTGTGGACATCAAAAATGGCGCCCAACTGGCGCTGGAGCAGCTCTCTGGCCCGTTGACCGCGATGGGTTTTAAAGTTGAGCTGGCTCCCTACGATGACCAAGCCAATCCTGATACAGGTGTCGCAAACGCCAAGCAGATTGTGGCCGATCCTGCCATCCTGTGTGGTGTGGGTCACTTGAACTCCGGTGTCATGATTCCGTCTTCGGAAGTGTACCATGAAGCTGGTCTCGCTTTTGTCTCCCCGGCTAACACCAACCCGAAAGTGACCGATCGTGGCTACTTGGAAGTCAATCGGATTGTCGGTCGTGATGATGTTCAGGGCGTGGTGGGTGCTGAATACGCTCATTCTGTAGGTGTTAAGAGCGTGTTCATTATTCATGACAAGACAGCCTATGGTCAAGGTGTAGCGGAGTTCTTCAAGAAGCGCGCTGAGGAACTGGGCATAAGCATCGCCGGCTTTGAAGGTACAGAAGAAAAGGCTAACTTCGACCCGTTAATCACGTCCATCCTGGCCTCCAACCCCGATATGGTATACTTCGGTGGCATTTATGACCAGGCTGGCGTGTTCTTCAAGCAAGCTCGCGAGAAGGGCTATCAGGGCATCTTCATGGGTCCTGATGGTTTAGACTCCTCAACACTGGCCGAAATTGCCGGCGACGCCCTGGTTACTGGTGGCGGTATGGTGTACTCGACCGTTTCCGGCCCGGCAAGTGTGTATCCCGGCACTGCCAAATTCATTGCAGACTTCAAAGCGAAGTTCGGCGCCGAACCGCAACCCTTTGCAGCCCAGGCTTATGATGCTATGGCAATCTGCCTGAAAGCCATCGAGAATGCTGCAACAGCCAAAGGCGGTGAAATGCCTACTCGCGAAGAGGTCGCCAAGGCAATTCGCGCTCTGAAGAACTTCCCCGGCATTACCGGCACTTATACTTTCAACGAAATTGGCGATATTACCTTGGCGAAATACTTTGTCATTAAGGTTGTCTCGGCTGACCCGGCAAAATGGGGCGCAAACGAGGTCGTTCAGACTCTCGAGATTGCTCCACCGTCCAGGTAAGGTGAACCTACAACTCCCGGTCTCCCTCACTGAAGGGGACCGGGAGATTTTCAAACTGCGTTTGGAAGATGCTATGCAATACGTTTTGAAATCCCCCCAACTTCGCGCAT
>JANWWB010000234.1 GCA_025056515.1 Anaerolineales bacterium | reverse complement strand
ACTACGGCGATGAAATCGGCCTGGTCGGGCCGGTCTCTCATGATGGAACGCAATGGCAAGATGACCCGTATAATCGTCAGCCTTACCCTTGGTTGGATGAAAGCGGGACACCGTTCTATGCCCATTTGCAAAACAACATCGTTCGGAATACCATTTTTAGCCACTATCAAACGCTGATCGCGGCTCGTCATGCTCATCCGGCCCTGCGCACCGGTTCCTTCGACCCGCTTTGGGAACAGAGTGGTAGTGCGGTGTATGCCTATGGTCGGAAAATGGCCGATGACAGCGATGCGGCTGTTGTGGTCGTCAATAAAGGCGCAACACCGGGAAATGTTACTTTACAGGTGGGTGGTTATCTGCCTGTGGGCTTAACGCTGACCGATGTTTTGAGCGGCGCTTCGTTTACCGTTGCTGGAGATGGGTCGCTAGCCATCACAAACATCCCAGCTCGCGGTGGCTATCTGCTCATTCCGACCACTTCGTTTGCCGGAACACGACCCGCTGCGCCGGTGATTAGCGCTACCGCTGGTTCAGGCCAGATTAGCCTCTCTTGGTCGGCTGTTTCGGGAGCAACCTCGTATCGCATCTATCGCTCTCGTCTCAGCGGGGGTGGGTATGAACAGGTTGGGACGACGTCCGGCCTTTCCTTCAACGATACTACCGTTCAAACCGGCCTACGGTACTATTATGTGGTGCGCGCAGTCGCTGCTAACGGCTTGGTCAGCGAGGCCTCGAACGAGGTGAATGCCATTCCTGCCTATACCATTAACTGGGCTAACCTGCAGCATCCGCCGAGCATCACTGCGCCTCGTAGTCTGGTTACACCCACCACACACATCTACGGCCGGGTCTACATCGCGGGCGTCACCGATGCTCCTGGCCCCACATCAGGTCTCATCGCTCAAGTAGGGTATGGCAATGATGGCACTTTGCCGACCCATGCTTCTTGGAAGTGGTTCAATGCAACGTTCAATGTGCAGGTGGGGAATAATGATGAATTTATGGGGCAAATCATCCCGGATGCGCCGCCTGGTAATTACGATTATCTCTATCGTTATAGCACTGACGGCGGCAACACGTGGGTGTACGGCGCGTACAACAACATCTTCTACAGCAACCTAAGCTCATACGATCCGGTCAACGCCGGCTCGCTGACCATCACGACTCCTAGCGATACCACTGCACCGACTGCGCCGACCAACTTGCGGATTGCGAGTGCTAGCCCATCGAGCATTGCCTTGGCCTGGGATGCACATCCGAACACAGATGGTGATCTCTACGGCTTTGAAATCTGGCGCAAGAACCTGACGGCTGGGGAACCTTCCTTCACCCGCTTGACCCTCCTGGCCGGTCCTGCACTCACCGCGTACACTGATAACAGCGTGACAAGCGGCCATCAGTACGAATATTACATCACAGCTGTGGATAACAGCGCTAACATCTCCGGCGAATCGAATCATGTGATTCAAACTGCCCAGACTCGTATGGTTGCGGTCACCTTCCGGGTCACGGTTCCGAATCCCAGCCCGGGCACTGTGTACATCGCCGGGAACTTCCCCGCTCCGTACCCGTTCTGGAATCCAGGTGGCTTGGCGCTCACCGAAACTGCTCCTGGCACTTGGGAAATCACCCTCAACCTGCCGGAAGGCTTTGCCGTGGAATATAAGTACACGCGCGGCAACTGGGATACGGTCGAGAAGAGCGCAACCTACGATGAAATCAGCAACCGGAACGTGACTATCTTGTATGGGACAAGCGGCACCCAATTGGTGACCGATACGGTCGCAACCTGGCGTGACCCGATTGTCACCTCCATCATTCCAGCAAACAATGCAACCGGCGTCCCGGCAAATACGACCATCAAAGCCTTCTGGAATCAACCCATGCCCATCCCCGTCAATCCCTCCACTTGCTTCTCGGTGAGCGGACCGGGTGGCTCTGTGAGCGGCTCAATCTCGTACGTGGTGTTGGAGATGAGCTATCTCTTCACACCGTCCTCCAGCTTGGCAGATGGCGTGTATACCGTGACAATCAACGGCTGTCGGGATGCCCAAAACGACCTACAGCAAGTTCCGTTTACTTCCACCTTTACTGTAGATACCGTCCACCCGACGGTGCTTTCCATCACCCGCAACGACCCAAGCCCGACCAACGCGGCGATCGTCCACTTTACCGTGACCTTCTCGGAAGATGTGACGGGGGTGGATGCGGCGGACTTTAGCCTATTTACTTCCGGTGTGAGCGGAGCATCGGTGACCGGCGTGACGGCATCCAGTGGCAGCATCTATACCGTTGCGGTGGACACCGGCTCCGGTAGCGGCACGCTGCGTCTGGACTTGAACGCTTCGGGCACAGGAATCACCGATCTGAACGGCAATCCCATGACAAGCGGGTATACCGGCGGTGAAACCTACATAATTGATAAGACCGCGCCGACCCTGCTTTCCTTAACCCGACAGAACCCGCCCACTTCGCCCACCAACGCCGATGTACTTGTCTTCCGTGCCACCTTTAGCGAAGAGGTTCAGAATGTCCATGCGGGCGACTTTGTCGTCACCGGCACGACAGCCTCCCTCCTGAACGTGGTCGGTGTAGGGAGCGGACCCACCTATAGCGTCTTCGACTTGACCATTGCGGGTGGCGATTTGGCAACCCTCAACGGCACGGTCGGGGTGGACCTGGCGGTCGGGCAGAACATTCTTGACCTGGCCGGCAATTCACTGCCGACCGTCGAACCGTCGGTTGACCAGACCTATACGGTCGACAATACGGCCCCTCAACTGCTCTCCTTTACTCGTCATAATCCGGCCGTTAGCCCGACCAATGCCGATACTTTGGTCTTCCGTGTTGCCTTTAGCGAAGCAGTTCAAAATGTGGATGTGACCGATTTTGCCGTCAGCGGCTCGACAGCCAATGTAACGCTCGTGACCTCTGTGAGCGCCAGCGTGTATGATGTTACCGTCTCAGGCGGTGACTTGGCTACGTTGAACGGTTTTGTCGGGCTGAATTTGGTCGTCTCCCAGAACATCACCGACCTGGCAGGCAATCCCCTGCCATCCGGCGAACCGCCTACCGATGAAACGTACGAGCTGGATAACCAGGTCACAGTCCTGTCCATCCTACGTCAGACCCCGCCCACCTCGCCCACGAACGCCGTAACCGTCACGTTCCGTGTCACCTTCAGCGAAGACGTACAAAACGTGGATCTTGGCGATTTTGCTCTGACTTTGGGCGGAACAACGACTGGTGCACTAGGCTCGGTGACCGCTCAGTCGGCTAGTGTCTATGATGTCCTGGTCATCAACGTTGGCGGAAATGGCCTCCTGAGCCTCGGCTTTGAAGCGACCAACGATATTGCCGATATGCATGGCAATCCTTTAGGAGCAACACCTTCTATCGGAACGATAGAGAGTTATTTGATCGATCATAGCGGCCCGACCGTGCTCTTTGGGGCAAACACCTTCCCGGCAAACGGTAGCCTACTGAACGTCGGACCGACGCAGATCGTCATCGAATACAACAAAGACGTGTTGGCCGATGGAAGTGCGAACGCTGCCAATCATGTCAATAACTACCTGCTGGTCGAGGACGGGGCTGACGATACCTTCACCAGCCTCAGCTGCGCCGCCCCCGACCTAGTGGGCGATACACGCATCACGGTTAACTCTGTCATTTACACCAACAACGGCGGCCTTGGACCGTATCTGGCTACCTTGAACATCAACAACGGCGTTCCATTACCCGAAGGCACCTATCGCCTCTTTGTCTGTGGCACGACTTCGGTCTATGACCTGTTGGGCAATCGGTTGAATAACGGTGCAGACAGCATCCTCACCTTCCAGGTGCGCGCCGTAGGAGGCGCTCCATCCGCACCGGCTTCTCTACCGGAAACCGGGTTTGCCCTGGGCCGCATCACCCAACTAGCCCCTCAACCGACCGAGAAGACCTATGCCCAAACCGACTTGTGGTTGGAAATCCCCAAACTGGGTCTCAAGATGAAGATTGTCGGGGTACCGTTGGTAAACGGCGAGTGGGATGTTTCGTGGCTTGGCAAGAACGCCGGTTGGCTGGAAGGCTCGGCTTTCCCCAGCTGGGCGGGCAACTCGGTGCTGACCGGCCATGTCTGGAATGCGGATAATACCCCTGGTCCATTCCGTTCCCTGCACACGCTCTGGTGGGGCGATCAAATCATCGTCCGCGTCGGCAACACAGAATACATCTACGAAGTGCGCAGTGTGCAGCAAGTCAAACCATGGGAAGTCTCCCGCATGATGAAACATGAAGAGCGACCCTGGCTGACGCTCGTCACCTGCCGCGGCTACGATGAAAAGACCGGCACGTACAAGTACCGCATTCTGGTGCGTGCTGTTCTGGTCAAGGTGAAATAACACCTTCTGGTTCCCAATCTGGCTTTTGCGACGCGCTTCATCAGCGCGTCGCACTTCTTTAAGGCACGGAACAAGGGTAACTCAGGAGATGCCGGCCGATCAGGGTAAGTTCATTACGATACTCTCATTAGAGGTATGGGTTAGAATGGGTGTAAAAAGGCCAAGCGCAAGATCATGCTTCACTTTCCCTAGGTGACTCATCGGCCGACAAGGCGTCCACCGGCTTGTCCCCATTGTGGTCATGTGGTGTTGCAGCGTTGGGGCAGCCGATCGAAGCGTGTGCTGGATGTGCAGGGAGAACGTACGGTCACGGTGTATTGCTAGTGCTGCACGAACTGTAGACAAACGTTCCAGCATGACTCTGAAGGGGTGATACGATGGCAGCGGAGCGAGCGTTTGGTGCGGCTGTGCGGGTTGTGTGGGGGATGGGGCTAGCGGTGCTTAAGGTGGTTAGCCTGTGTAGGCTGCTTGGGGTGGAGGTGGGACAGATGAGCGCCTGGCGGGATGTGAAGTGGGTTAGAGAGCAGGTGAGGCGGCTTGGGTTGCCTGGGCGAGTGCGTGTTCTTGGCGTGGACGGCTTCTGGGTGCGGGAGGCAGGCAAGGTGCGTGGAATGGTCATCACGTGTGGCGGGGATGCGAGGGGTGAAGAGCACGGTCGGGCTGGAGCAAGCACATTGTGACCATCGTGGATACAATCTGGGTAGGCTTGAGAAGATAGACAAGCAAAAGCAGGATGTCCGGGCCAGGAAAGTACCTGATCAAACTCGCCAACATGTTGTGGATAATATCAAATGGCTTTTGTGCCTGGAGTAAAATACGACTAAAATAGAGCCGGTCGTATCTCTCAAGTCAAACTTTGTCCACCTGTTGGATAAGCCCGGCACCTATCGTCCGAACTCTTTGGGCTTATTTCAAGAGCCTGGAAGTCTTTTTTTGGCATTTGATTTAGGAGGTTCGCTATGCCTCTCTTTTTCAAGAAAAAGCCTCAAGGCAACTTTCCGCGTAATCTGGCAGCTCGACACAATGCCCGCTTGCGTGCTCGGCAGGCGACTCTCAAGCCGCCTCCTGTAGCCAAACAACCGTCACCTTCAACGGCGGTGGCGACGTCTTCCCCGCCTGCTGCTTCTCCTTCGCCGCAAGAGCAGGCTGTTGCAACCCCGCCGGGGCAACGGTTGAAAGCCATTCTGAAAGCCGGAGAAAAAGCGCCGCCTGCGAAACTACCCTGGCGTTATCGTTTAGTGCCTACCTGTACCCGCCTGCGTCATGCGGCATGGGATGTCGCTGCTGTTATCTCGCTGACTGTCAATGCCATCTTGCTTGGTGTGATCCTGGTCTTGGTTACGCAACTTCAACAACTCAAACAAACTGTCAACGGCCTCATGGGTGGCTTGTACGACAACTTCGTTCGCATGGATAACTCGGTTATCAGTACTACAATTGTTATTGAAGACTTGACCATTCCCATAGATTTCACCTTGCCGGTTGTTCAAGATGAAATATACGTTACCTTGACACGCGATGTTACCATTCGCAATGCCTTGGTTGGTATTCTCAGCTTGCCGACCACGGTGACCTTGCCCAAAGGAACACGCTTGGCCATCTCTCTGGGGATGGATGTGCCAGTTAAGACCGAGGTCTCAGTGGATTTGCAAGTGCCGGTCAACATCCAGCTTTCCAGAGCCATCCCGGCTGATCCAAACGTCCCTAACTTGCATCAAGCTTTTTTAGGCCTGCAAAACACGATTGGGCCGTTCTATTGTCTCTTTGAACCTGACGCGCAGGATTACACCGGTGTCTATCTCTGTCGAGAAGGAGAGTACATTCCGAGGTTGCCCTAATGAGAAAAGAATACAGTGAATACACACTCTCAAACGGTCTCAAAGTTCTGCTTAAGGAAATCCACACTGCTCCGCTCATCAGCTCTTGGATATGGTATCGGGTCGGTTCACGCGATGAGCCAACAGGTCTGACGGGAATTTCCCACTGGGTTGAGCACATGCAATTTAAAGGCACGCCAACATTCCCAACCGGCGTTCTTGACCGTGCTATCTCGCGCGATGGGGGATTCTGGAATGCCTTCACTTACCTTGACTGGACAACCTACTTTGAGACCATGCCTGCAGACAAGATTGATCTGGCGCTCCGTTTAGAAGCCGACCGCATGACTGCCTCGCTCTTTGACGAAAACGAAGTCGAATCGGAACGCACGGTCATTATCTCCGAGCGCGAGGGGAGCGAAAATGAACCGCTTTTTTTGCTTGGTGAGGCGGTACAACAGGCTGCCTTCCGCGTCCATCCTTATCACCATGAGGTGATCGGAGACCTAGCCGATTTGCGCACCATCCGCCGCGAACAACTGTATCAACATTACCGGACGTACTACGTTCCTAACAATGCCGTTTTGGCCTTGGCTGGAGATTTTGAGACCCAGGCCATGCTGGCGCGCATTCGCGAACTCTTCGAGCCAATACCCGCTGCCCCTCCCCCACCGCGCCTCACCCGTCCTGAACCAGAACCGACTGGGGAACACCACCTTACCGTAGAGGGTCCAGGCGAGACAACCTATCTTCAAATCGCCTATCGCGCTCCTGCCGGGGCACACCCAGATTTCTTCCCTCTCACTATCGTAGATAGCCTGCTGGCTGGTCCTAGTAATCTGAATATGTTTGCTGGCGGAGGTATCTCCAATCGCACGTCTCGCCTCTATGAGGCGCTTGTCCAGCGCGAATTGGCTGTTTCGGTGAGTGGGAATCTCATCACCACCCTTGATCCGTTTTTGTATCAGTTTGTGATCACTGTGCACCCCAAGCGCACACCGGACGAAGTCCTACAAGCGTTCGATGCCGAAATCAGCCGTATCCAAGAAGAACGTGTTGGTGAAGAGGAGATACGTCGCGCTGTCAAACAGGCGCAAGCGCTCTTTGCATACGGTTCGGAAAGTATCACCAACCAGGCCTTTTGGTTAGGACACGCTGAAATGTTCGCCGATTACAGTTGGTTTCTGACGTATTTGGACAATCTTGCTCGTGTTACCCCCGAAGCGATCCAACAAGCAGCGCAAACGTACCTGCGACCATCCCGCCGTGTGGTTGGGATTTACTTGCCTACAGGAACAAAAGCATGAACGCCCCCTTCACGCCTCCTTCGCACTCTCTGCCCGGCCCGCATGATGTTCTACGTACACAACTTTCAAACGGGATCACCTTGCTGGTGCGTCGTAACCCGGCCAGTCCTTCAGTTGTCATCGGTGGTTATTTGGAAGCCGGTGCGCTCTTCGACCCACCCGAGAAACTAGGCTTGGCTGATTTCACGGCCTCCGCTCTCTTACGTGGTACAGAGACGCGCACCTTTCGCCAGATTTTTGACTTACTCGAATCGAACGCGGCTAGTCTGGGTTTTTCGGCAAGCACACACATGGTTAATTTTAGCGGACGGGCATTGGCCGGCGATTTGTCGCTCTTGCTCGATCTACTTGCTGATGCTCTTTTCCACCCTATCTTCCCAAGCGAGGAAATTGAGCGCCTGCGGGCACAATTCCTAACCCGCCTGGCTATTCGCGCCCAGGACACCGCCGATATGGCTGCCTTGACCTTCGACCAGATTCTCTTTGAAGGACATCCTTATTCCCAACCTGAGGACGGCTGGCCAGAAACCATCCAAGCGCTTCAACGGGAGGATTTGGTTGCGTTTCATCGTCGATGCTACGGGCCGCGCAATATGGTCCTTGCCGTCGTCGGCGCAGTGGATTCCCTCCAGGTGGTCGAACAGGTGGAAGCCTTTTTAGGCAGTTGGCAGAATCCGGCACAGCAGCCTGCTCCTTCTCTGCCGCCATTTCAGCCCTTGGAACGCCTGACTCGGCGGGATGTGTTCATCCCAGGAAAATCCCAAAGCGATATTGTCCTGGGCGGTCCTGGCCCACGCCGCGCCGATCCGGATTTTATGTCTGCTGCTTTGGGCAACTCGATCCTGGGGCAATTTGGCCTGGGTGGACGGATCGGCGAGACGGTGCGTGAGAAATCTGGGCTGGCTTACTATGCCTCCTCCTCCCTCAATGCCGGCGTTGGCCCCGGTTCTTGGGAAGCAGCAGCAGGCGTCAACCCTAAGAATGTGGAAAAGACGATTCACTTGCTGGTTAAAGAAATCCGTCGCTTTGTACAGCAAGGTGTTTCTCCCGAGGAACTTGCTGATAGCCAGAGCCAGTTTATTGGGAGATTGCCGCTCTCTCTCGAATCCAATCAGGGTGTCCTGAACGCTTTGCTGAATATCGAACGGTATGGTTTGGGGTTGGACTATTACCAACGGTATGCCGACCTGGTGCGCGCGGTGACGGTTGAGCAGGTCGTTGA
>JANWWB010000195.1 GCA_025056515.1 Anaerolineales bacterium | reverse complement strand
TTACCCGAGAGAGATGACGAACGCTATTTTTTGAGCGTCCAAAGCCATAGATCACAAGGGTCGGAGCAGGGGGAAGGTCTATTTTGCCTCGCCGCGCCTGACTCCGCCGAGAGAAAGAAGAGCCAACAACATAAAGAGCGGGGCAACCAACATGATGTTGTTGTAGTCCTTGCCCGTCAACTGCACAATCCAGCCGTTGATATTCGGGCCGGCAATCGCTGCCATGGTCGAAAACAGATAATACAGGCCGGTGTAGGTGCCAATTCGAGCGTCTTCAACCAAGTCCACCACCATGGGAAGGGAGTTAATGTTAATCAACGCCCAGGCAATGCCAGAAGCCATTAGAAACAGACTGATCACCGGAATAGCGCCTAAAATGGGCAATTTCGCAACTTGAAGCGTAAGCACATCAACCGGCAAGAAGAAAATCGTAGCGATGAGCAAAGCAAGCAGAGAGACGCCGGTCATAATGGTACGACGCCTGCCAAACTTCCCGCCGATGAAACCGGCGACTAAGGCAAAAAGCACAAAGAAAAGTGACAAATGCCCCAGCAACCGAGCGCCATCGGCCTCGTGCATCCCTAAATGATTGACAGCATACAGGGTGAAGAAGGCCTCAATGGCATTGTAGCCCACAAACCAAGCAAAAATGGCCAAGAAGAGACGCAAGGCGCTCTTGTCCTGATCGTGAATCGGTTCACGAGCCATGTAGTAGGCATAAAAGCCCACAAACCAAATCAAGACCAACACCACGCCTAATCCGACATACGGCGGGATGCCCAAGTTTGCACCGACGTTGCGCGCTTCGGGGAAGAACAGGGTGAGACCAAAACCGCCGAGCAGAATCACCATCAAAGTAACAAGCAGGAGAAGACGTTTTTCCTGAAGGTATCTCCTGAAGCCAGCCAAGCTAAAAGTCGAGGCCGTTTCTGGAGCAACGTCGAATTTCGGTTCTTTGATAAAAATGAATACAAGCAAGGCAGCTAGGACAACCAAGGCTGAGCCAAGCCAGAAGGGGAAGGCGGGATTCATTTTGTACAAAGCCGACCCTCCCAAGAAGGAAATAATTGCTCCCAAACCGCCCATGAAATTAATAATCCCGTTGGCCTGCGAACGCTTAGCTGATGGCGTAATATCCGGCATGAGCGCCACGACCGGCGTCCGCCAGAAAGCCATGCTCAAGATGAGCGTGGTCGTACAGGCGACAAAGAGGGGTAAGATTGCAGCCAGTGGAATCAATCCAAAGGCAATCGCTGCCACCGGAGCACCGATCAGAATGAAGGGCATACGCCGTCCGATAGGCGTGCGCAACCGGTCAGACCAAGCACCGACCGGTGGTTGGATAAACAAAGCAGCAATATTATCGAGTGTCATGAAAAATCCAATCAGAGCCGGTTCAATCTGAAATCGATCGGCCAGGAAGACAGGCACAAAGGCGTTATACACACCCCAAATGACACTAACGCCAAAGAAACCGAAGCCTAATAAGAAAATTTTGCCGTAATTAAATTTCATGAGACGGGTTCTCCTTTTCTTTTTGGATTTTTTCAAGCAATTTTCGGTCGGTTTCGCTTAACACGGCCTGGGCTAGCAAATCTGGCCGTCGCTCCAAGGTTCGGCGTAAGGATTGCTCACGTCGCCAGCGAGCGATTTCGGCATGATGTCCGGAAAGCAAAACTTCAGGCACCCTCCAGCCGCGGAACTCGGGCGGACGCGTGTAATGGGGATATTCCAACAAACCTGAGGCATGCGAATCGTCTAGGGCCCCATCGGGATCGCCCAAAACGCCCGGTATCAGGCGCGTGATAGCATCAATCACAATCAGCGCGGGAAGTTCTCCGCCGGTCAATACATAGTCTCCTATCGAAAGTTCATCATCCACCAAGTACTGACGGATTCGTTCGTCCACGCCCTCATAGCGTCCACAGAGGAGCGCTAAGCGTGGCAAGCGGGCATACTCAAACGCAACCCGCTGCGTAAACAAACGTCCCTGCGGTGTGAGCAAAACCAGGGGGACGTTGCGTTCACGCCCTAGCACGGCCTCGACCGCCGCAAAGACAGGTTCGGGCTTCATCACCATGCCGCCGCCTCCGCCGTAAGGTATGTCATCAGTAGTACGGTGTTTATCGGTTGCCCAATCGCGAATATTATGGACGCGAACCTGCAACAACCCGCGTTGGCGAGCGCGCTGAAGAATACTGCTTTCAAGATAAGGGGAAAAGACTTCCGGCAGGAGTGTGAAGACATCAAACTCCATACGCTCATTCTAGCCGCAAGTAAGCAACCTGACAAGGGAAAAGCCGGAACTGCGTGCTCTCAAAAAGCACTCAGTCTTCACTGAGGCTATGTCACCCTCTACTATATTCGGAAACCAGAAGAGAACTTTGCAGAGGACCTTTCACCTCACCGTTCTGCACCATCTGCGCTACTCTGCAAATCAAAATAAGAGAACTTTGAGAAAACCTTCACGTTCCCAATCAAAAGGATTGACGCTTATTTGTAGAGAATGGTAAGATGACCGCATGTATTTACGTGGTTCAAAATGGTCCATGCGTAAGAAACGACGACCGACCAACTGGTTTGTTGTCGCCAGTCTGATTGTATTGATTTTGCTCGTGAGTTACCTAGACCGCTTTGTCATTCCAAACGTTCCACCCCCTTTTCTTCCAACTGCGACGCCAACGCGCAACCCCGATTCATACCTTGCCGAAGCGCAGGCGCTGGCCGAAGAGGGCAAATTCCTTCAGGCGATCAACGTATACCAAGAAGCCATCTTACTCAAACCCAACGAACCAACACTTTACCTGGAATTGGCGCGCGCCCAAATCTATGCTGGTCAATATGAAGCGGCCATCACAAATGCCAGCAATGCTCTGTTGTTAAATCCCAACAATGCCCTAGCTCACGCCATTCGCGGTTGGGCATTGACCCGCCAGGAAAAATACGATGAAGCCAACCAGGCCATTCAGGAGGCTTTGCGCCTCGACCCGGGCAACGGCGTCATTCACGCCCATTATGCCATTCTACTAGGAAAGATGTACGAGAAAAACACCGGCCCCTATACCGACCCTCTAAAGCTGGCAATTGAAGAATCAAAAACAGCGCTTTCGTTGGCCAGTGGTACCATGGAAGCGCATTGGGCGCGTGGGTATATCCTCTATCTAACCGGCAACCGAGAGCTGGCGGTGGAACAGTATCGAAAAGCTATTGAAATTCAGCCGAATATTGCGCAATTGCATCTCGAATTAGGAGTCGTGTACCGCTCGCTCGAAATGATTGACGAAGCACTTCAAGAATACAACCTTGCCAATACACTCAACCCTTCGGATTATCTCCCTGACCTATACAGCTCGCGGGCATTGGCCGTCATTGGAAAATTCAGCCAAGCGGTTCAATATGCTGAAACTGCAATGCGAGACAATCCCACCGACCCGTATGTACGCGGCAATTATGCCTATATGCTCTACAAAAGTTACGAATGGTCAGCAGCGCTCGAACAATTTCGCTTGGTCGTCCATGGAGGCCAGACTGAAGAGGGGCAAACCATCGAGCCTTTGCCTATCCGGAACGACGAGTGGATTGCGCGCTACTACTATGCCTATGTCATCTTGTTAGCAGAGACAGGTCAATGCGCGGATGTACTGACCCTCACCCAAGTGATTCGCGGGGCATTGCCCGGCAACGAATTTGCCATTTACAACACGGACTATGCCCTGAGTAAATGCGCTCAAATCCCCACCCCCGCAGCTACCCAGGCTGCAGCTACCTCGACTTCAGCACCATGAAAGTTATCCGCCGTCGGGCACTCTTCCACCAACGCCCGTCCACCAATCCCTATCGTATATTTCTCCTCCTTACCCTAATCAGCCTGGCGCTCTACCTGGCGATCGGCCTAGAGGGCGGGAGTGTGCGCAACCCGTTCTCGCCCACCCCAACCTCAACCCGCACGGTCAATTCCTGGCGATTAGAAGCCGAAACGCTCTTCGAAGCCGGCAACCTAAACGCCGCCATTTCTGCCTATCAAGTAGCCGTTCAAGTCGAACCAAACAACGCCGAAATCTGGGCCGAATTAGCACGCATTCAAGCCTACTCGTCTCGTCTTTTGGCTTCCGAAAGTCAGCAATTGGCACGTTTGGGAGAAGCCCTAGCTTCGGCGGAGCGAGCAGTAGAATTGGCTCCTGAAAACGCGCGCGTCGTGGCCATTCATGCCTTCGTGCTTGATTGGTATGCCACTCACCCGCTCGCTTCGACCCCTCAAAAGTACCTCAACTTGGCCGAACAACAAGCTCTTCGCTCCCTAACGCTGGATCCAAACAACCCACTGGCATTGGCCTACTATGCCGAAATTTTGATTGACCAGCAAAAATGGAATCAAGCCGAGCAGTATATTCAGCGTGCCCTTGCAAACGGCTCGGATTTGATGGATGTCCATCGCGTCTACGGCTACTACCTCGAATCGACCGCCAATTATCGCCAAGCCATTGAAGAATACCAAGCTGCTTTACAAATCAACCCGAATCTGACCTTTCTATACATTTCGATCGGTCAGAACTACCGCACACTGGCCCTTCGCACGACATTTCCACCGCAACAGACTGCGCTCTACGAGCAAGCCCTAGAAAACTTTCAAAAAGCCGTACGCCTCAATGAACAGCTAGGAATTCAAGATCCTCTCCCCTATGTAGCGATTGCCAAGACGTATGCCCAACAAGGTCAGTTCTTTGCTGCAGCTCGAAACGCCCTGAAAGCTGTTGAAATCGAACCTGCCAATGCGGAACTCTACGGTCAACTCGGGAATATCTATAAACGCGCACGCAACTACGAGGCCTCCATTTTGGCACTCAAATGCGCTGTGCGCGGCTGCACACCGGTCGAATCGTGTCAAGTGCGCAACGGCTGTCCCCCAGGAGACCCGGGCACGACGGTTATCGGCCTACCTCTCACTCCTGGCTCGGCAACCTACTATTTGGACTATGGCTCGGTGCTCTCAGCTTTCAGTCCTCTCTATCCCTACTATTGTGATGAAGCGGAAGACGTCCTCTCACAATTGATCGCAGCTTACGGAGAGGACCCAACAGTCCGGCTCAACGCCGAAGTAGGGTTGAATATCTGCGCCTCTGTGCGCGCTCAACAACAACCGACCTCTCTCCCTTCCCCTTCTCCCACTCCATAAAAACACCGAAGGCTGGGGGAAATATCAGAGTTTTGTTAATTTTCAACACTTTCTCTTGACTTTCTCTCCAAAGCCATGTATGATACGTTTTAGCACTCGAAAAGTTTGAGTGCTAAAATATTGCAACATCCCTTTTCAGGAGGTCAAGTATGGCGCTTAATCTCAAACCTTTGGGTAGCCGTGTCATTGTCGAACCAATCGAACAAGAAGAAGTGACAGCAGGTGGTATTGTTCTCCCCGAAACCGCTAAGGAAAAACCCCAGCAAGGGAAAGTCTTGGCAGTTGGTCCAGGCGACCGAGATGAACACGGAAATTATATCCGCATGGAGATCAAGGTCGGCGACCGCGTCCTGTTTGCCAAGTACTCCGGGACCGAAGTCAAAGTGGACGGTAAAAAATTACTCATCCTGCGCGAGAGCGATGTTCTCGCCATTATCGAAAGCTAACACCCCATCCTTACTCATGGAGGAATGATCTATGGCAGCCAAACAACTCGTCTTTTCTGAAGATGCTCGTCGTCGTTTACAGCAAGGGATTGACATTGTGGCCAACGCAGTAGCCACCACTCTTGGTCCGAAAGGCCGGAACGTTGCGATTGATCGTAAGTTCGGTTCCCCGACCATCACCCATGACGGTGTGACCGTTGCGAAAGAAATCGAGCTTGAAGATCCCTTTGCCAACATGGGCGCGCAGCTTCTCAAGGAAGCTGCAACCAAGACCAACGACATCGCTGGCGATGGCACGACCACCTCAACCGTGCTGGCCCATGCAATTGTGACCGAAGGTTTGAAGACCCTTGCCGCCGGTGCAAACCCCATGCGCCTCAAGCTCGGCATCCAGCAGGCGACCGAAGCCGTGGTCGAAGCCTTGCGCAAGATGGCCCAGAAGATTGAGACCAAAGAAGAAATCGCCTCTGTCGCCACCAACTCGGCCGCCGACCCCGAAATCGGTAACCTGATTGCCGATGTGATGGACAAGGTCGGTAAAGACGGCGTCATCACCGTAGAAGAATCCAAGTCGCTGCAATTCGAAACCGAATACGTCGAAGGTATGCAATTCGACCGCGGCTACATCTCGCCTTACTTCATCACCGACCCTGAGCACATGGAAGCGGTCATTCAGGAGCCTTACATCCTGATCTACGACAAGAAGATTTCCGCCGCGGCAGATATTGTCCCCATCTTGGAAAAACTGGTACAAATTGGTAAGCGTGACCTGGTTGTCATCGCCGAAGATGTGGACGGTGAAGCGCTAGCGACCTTGGTCTTGAACAAGCTACGCGGCATGCTCAATGTCTTGGCTGTCAAGGCTCCGGGCTTCGGTGATCGCCGCAAGGCTATGTTACAGGATATTGCTATCCTGACCGGTGGGCAGGTGATCTCTGAGGAGACCGGCCGCAAGCTGGAGACTGCCACCATCCAAGACCTCGGTCGCGCAGAAAAAGTCGTTGCCGATAAGGACAACACCACCATCGTGGGTGGCAAGGGCGATCCGGCGCAAATTAAAGCCCGCACCGAGCAGATTCGCGTCGAAATCGAAAAATCCACCAGCGACTATGACAAGGAGAAACTGCAAGAGCGTCTGGCAAAGCTAGCCGGTGGTGTGGCAATCATCCGAGTCGGTGCTGCAACCGAGACCGAACTCAAGGAGAAGAAGCATCGCGTGGAAGACGCGCTCTCGGCGACCCGCGCAGCCATCGAAGAGGGTATCGTCCCCGGCGGTGAGATCGTCTTCATCAATGCCATTTCGGCGCTTGACAACGTCAAGATGGATGGCGAGGACGAAACCATCGGCGTTAACATCGTCCGCAAGGCGCTCGAAGCCCCCTTGCGCAAACTGGCCGAGAACGCCGGTAAAGATGGCGCCGTGATCATCGAAAACATTCGCCGTATTGCCAAAGAGCAGAACAACAAGAACATCGGTTACAACGTCATCACCGGTGAATATGTTGATATGCTCAAGGCTGGCATTATTGACCCGCTCAAGGTCGTGCGCGGCGCCCTCGAAAACGCGGCCTCGATTGCCTCCATGATTCTGACCACCGAATGCTTGATCACCGACATCCCAGAAAAAGAGAAAC
>JANWWB010000161.1 GCA_025056515.1 Anaerolineales bacterium | reverse complement strand
TAGGATGAGCGCTGTCGGTCCTTGACGTCTCTCAATCGCAACTTTCCAAGCGATTACCGTCTCATTCGCATCTGCCGGGCGAATAACTACCATGCCAGGAATAGCACGTAGCGAGACGAGATGCTCCACCGGCTGATGGGTTGGCCCATCTTCCCCAACGCCAATGCTATCGTGCGTAAAGACCCAAATGCTCGGATAATGAGACAAAGCCGCCAAGCGCAAAGCTGGTCGCATATAATCAGAGAAAGTCAAGAAGGTTGCCCCATAGGGAATCAGACCGCCAAAGACGGCCATGCCATTCACAATCGCCCCCATCGCATGCTCCCGGACGCCAAAGTGAAGATTACGACCTTGGGGGGTCTCGGACTGAAATGCAGGATAACCATCGAGCCAGGTTTTTGTGGACGGAGTCAAATCTGCCGAACCACCGACCAACTCGGGCAAGCGCCCGGCCAGAGCATTGAGCGCCTTGCCAGAGGCAATACGAGTCGCCATCCCTTTTTCATCCGGTGGAAAAACAGGAAGGGCAGCTGTCCAGCCTTCAGGTAAACGGGATTGCCAACGGCGCTGTAATTCAGCCGCTAAGTCAGGATACCGGATAGCATAGGCCTGGAAGCGAGCTTGCCACTCGTCTTCTGCTTGTTGACCTTTCTCGAGGGCTTCACGGAAGTGGTCAAGGACATGAGAGGGGATATAAAAGCGCGGCTCAACCGGCCAACCAAGATTTTCTTTGGCTGCGCGTAACTCTTCCTCGCCGAGCGGCTCGCCATGTACCTTGTGCGTGCCCTGGCGAGTGGGCGCGCCGTACCCAATGATGGTCCGACAAATGATCAGAGAGGGGCGTGGATCTTCCTTAGCGACACGAATTGCCGCATCCACCGCATCCACATCGTTACCATCTGGAACATGGATAACTTGCCAGCCGTAAGATTCAAAACGAGCAGCGCGATCTTCAGTAAATGCCAAGTCTGTAGAGCCATCAATCGAGACACGGTTATCATCGTATAAGTAAATCAACCGTCCAAGCTTCAGATGACCAGCTAACGAAGCCGCTTCTGCCGTCACGCCCTCCATCAAATCGCCGTCAGTGACGAGGGCGTAAATATACTGGTCAAAGAGATTGAATCCTGGGCGCTCGAACTCTGCCGCCAAATGCGCTAAAGCGATGGCCATACCGACACCGTTCGCAAACCCCTGGCCTAACGGACCTGTGGTTACTTCGACACCCGGGGTCAGTCCACGCTCAGGATGCCCGGGGGTCTTGCTCCCCCACTGACGGAAGCGTTGTAATTCCTCCAGAGGGAGGTCATAGCCGGTCAAGTGAAGCAAAGCATAAAGCAGAGCCGAACCATGTCCGCCGGATAAGATAAAACGATCTCGGCCAGGCCAGAACGGATTGCGGGGGTTATGGCGCAAGTGGCGGGTCCAGAGCGCATACGCGATCGCCGCACACCCCATAGGAAGACCAGGATGACCAGAATTTGCCTGCTGGACCATATCAGCAGCAAGAAAACGAAGAGTGTTTACAGAATCCGCACTAAGCAAACTGAATTGCGACATAATCTCTCCTGAAACGTCGAAAATCGTAACCGTTCTTCACTTCACCCAAAGACAGTGAAGGAAAACATTGCAAGGTTGCTGTTATGTCTCTTGAGACTGAAAATGCTAAAATCTAAAATATGGAGGATCGGCAGAAATGACCATCATATTATACATTGAAGATAATCTGGAAAATCGAATTCTCGTCCAACGCGTCCTCAACGCTGAAGGATATACGGTTGCCCAGGCAGAAAATGCAGAGGCAGCGCTTCTGTGGTTGAAAGAGAACCGTCCAGATTTGATTTTGATGGATATTAACATGCCTGAGGTGGATGGCTATACTCTCACAGCTCAGATTCGGAAAATGGAGGGATTGCAACAGATTCCGATTGTTGCCCTGACCGCTAACGTCATGCGAGGCGATCGGGAAAAGTCTTTAGAAGCTGGCTGTGATGGTTACATTCAAAAGCCGATTGACATCGACCTTTTGCCAGAACAAATCGCTCGATATCTGAGGGAAAAATGACCGTTCCAAGCGAAAAACCCAACCAAGTTTCAACAACTGATACGCAAACCGGACGCAAAGGCGGAATTCCTAAAGATTGCACAGTGCTGGTCGTGGAAGATAATGTCTCGAATTTTGTGCTCATTGCGCGTATGCTGGGCTACCTTGGCATCCACTGCGAATGGAAGACATCGGGCTATGAGGTCGTAGAATTTGCCGATACCCTTCCTCGGATTGATTTAATTCTGATGGACATCCGTCTGCCTTATGAAGACGGGTACGGGGCTTTGCGCAAAATCCGTGCTTCGGAAACACTCAAGTCCATTCCGATTATCGCCGTCACCGCCGAGGCCAGCATAGAGCAAATGAACAAGGCGCGTGCGGCCGGTTTTGACGGTTTTTTGGGTAAACCCCTGGACCCCGACCGTTTCCCGGATCAGATTCGGCGCATTCTGGCCGGCGAGTCGGTCTGGGAGATTAGTTGAGCACATCAGGAATGTTTATGAACTTGAAACGTTTCTTCGAGTGGCTTTTCTACGTTAGGCCTCGGCAAACAAAAAGGCAAAGCATCCCCTGGGCAGGCCCCTTGCTTGCCCGTCTGCTCAGCTTAATGCTAGGTTTGCTTGTTGTGCTGACAATCATCCATACCATCGATCGAATGGTATTTTCTTCGAGCAAGGCGGGTAACTTTTTCGTCACAGACCCTCTTTCGTTGATCTTTCTTTCGTTGATCTTTTTAAGCGCTTTATGGGCGTTTAATCGAGCGGGTTTTTCAGGATTGGCTGGGGTGGCCTTGGTGCTCTTCCTGGTCATTCTGCCCGTCTTTGGATTTTTACCGAACGACCTTGACCGCATCTTGGTCATCTACGCTGTACCGATTGTGTTGGCAGGATTTGTCATCCATCCTGCTGCTCCCATTCCGGTCTTCTTGCTTACCATCGTAGCTTACAGTTTCGTCTACGATTCGAGTGGGCTGAAGGTTGACTTCAATTATCTTAGCCTGGGTATTTTGTTCGTCCTAACTGTCTTGACTTCTATTCTGTCCGGTTGGTTATCCAACCTGGTACGTTCGGCGCAGCAGAGCGAAGAATTGCAGCGAGAGGCAAATCAACAACTACAAAGATTGCAAGCGTCGCTCCGGCAAGAGGTTGAAAAAAGAACGCTCCAAATCCAAACCGCTGCTAAAACAATCGAGACGATCACCACTGCCCGTTCATCTGCAGAAATTCTACAAAGGACAGTCGAGTTGCTATGCAAAGAGATGAACTATCTCGATGCTTTTATCTATTTGCTAGACGTCAAAGGTGAACATGGAGTTCTCTCGGCTGCAGCCGGCCACAATGCGAAAGCGGCCCCTGCACGCGTTGAAATCAACCAGAAAACCACAGTCGGGCGCGCTCTTCTGAATCGGCGCGAGGAAGTCTTCTTGGAACGGGCTGAAGACTTTCAAGTGTCGGTTACTACTCCCCTTGCCATGGTAAAAAGCCAAGCTGTGTTGCCAATTGCAAGTGAACACAGAACATTCGGCGTCCTTGAGGTCCATAGTTCTCAAGATAACGCTTTTGACTCAAGCGAATTGCTGGCGCTGCAAATTATCGCCGGGCAAGTTGCCGCTTCCTTACAGAATTTCGAGCTGAACGAAACCACACCAATTGATTTGCACAGCATAAGTGAAGCGTACCGGTATGCTCATGTATTGGCGCAAGGGAAGAGTGAGCCAGAGATCTATAAGACGTTAGAACAAGCGCTTGCGCACGCTCCTTTCGGTGTCTTTTTCCTGAACATTCAGGGAAATCAATGCACAATTGGCGTTAATACCAGCGGAGTAGAGAGCGAAGATTGGCTAACGCTCTACCCGGGCACTCTATATAAAGCCTTTGCAAACGGAGCCCTTATCGGCAAGGTCAAGGAATTAGACGTGCCAGAACCGCTATCTACGCTAGTCTACAAAGCTAATTTTGAAGAGGTTGCCCTGATCCCGATTCTTCGTGGAGAACATCTGAAGGCCATCCTCATACTGGGAAGCCGAGGAAAACAGCCTCTCTTGCCTGTTGCCATTCAACCCTTTGCCAGCTTGGCAGAACTAGCCGTTTCTTCACTTGAGCGTCTTTATGGTGAATTGAGCATCGAGAGCCGCCTCAACGAACTCGAAGCGATTACAGTCACCAGTCAAGCATTGGCCTCGGTGACCGACCTAGACACGCTCTTCTCCGTGCTTCATGAGCACATTCGTCGCTCTATGGGAGATGTTTCGTTCCTAGTGGCTCTGTATAACCCTTCGAACAATTCTATCCGTATCCCTTACATGTATGAGCACGCTGCAGGTGATCAACACACGACGGTTGAGGACTTTCCCTTAGGCGAAGGCTTAACCTCGATTTTGATACGCACAAGACAACCCCTGATGCTGGTCGAAGATACCGAGCGTCGTGCTATTGCGCTGGGGGCAAAAATTAGTGGCAAGCCGGCAAAGTCGTGGTTAGGTTGTCCGTTAATCGTCTCCAATGATGTCATTGGGGCAATAATCGTCCAAGATACAGAACGAGAAAATGCTTTTGATGAAAGCGACTTGCGTTTTCTGACGACGCTATCGGCGCAGGTTGCAGGTACGATTTACAACATTCGTCTTGTTGAAGAGAGCCGACAACGTGCCTTGCAATTACAAACAGCAGCAGAAATTGCTCGCGACATCTCGGCAACCTTGGACATTAACGAGGTGTTGGCCAAAGCGGTGAATCTGATTCGAGAGCGCTTCAACTTCTATCATGCAGCTATCTTCCTGATTGACCCTGTAGAAAATTATGCCATTGTGCGCGAAGCAACCGGAGAGGCGGGTGCACAAATGAAGCGCTCCTATCATAAGCTCAAGGTTGGCTCTCAATCAATTGTAGGTTATGTTACCAGCAGTGGCGAACCTCTTGTGGTCAACGATACCCAACGCGACGCTACGTACTACCCCAATCCGTTACTGCCCGCCACAAGGGCTGAAGCAGCTATTCCACTTAAAGTCGGTGCACGAGTACTCGGAGCGCTTGACGTTCAGAGTGAAAGGCCCTTTGCCTTCCATGAAGAGAATCTCAACGTTTTACGCATTCTAGCAGACCAGTTGGCTGTAGCCGTCATCAATTCGGAACTGTTTGCAGAAACTCAAGAACACCTTTCTCAGCATCGGTTGCTCCACCATGTCACCTCTGCAGCAGCGTCGGGTACAACTCTTCAAGAAGCGCTTAACAGCGCAGCGCAAGGTCTGCAAGTTACTTTGGGTGGAGACCGCGTGGCTATCCTACTGGCCAATCGCCAGCGAAACGTCCTCAAAGTCGAGGCCGTGGCTGGATTCTCTGAGGAGGTCAAACAAATCGAAGTCCCCTTTGGTCAAGGCATCACCGGCTGGGTGGCACTCCATCAAAAACCGTTGCGCGTTGGAGATGTGAGCACCGACCCGCGTTATCTTCAAGTGGGTTCGAATACTCGCTCGGAAATGGCTATCCCATTGATCTACCGCGGTGAATTGTTAGGAGTGCTAAACGTTGAAAGCGACCAGCTCAACGCCTACAGTGAAAATGATGAAGAACTGCTTGGAACACTTGGTGGAAGTCTTGCTGCCATCATCGCCAATGCGCGTTTGCTTGAACAAATTCGTAAGCAAATCGACCGAGAGCGATTGCTTTACGAGGCTGCGAGCCGAATTCGTCGCTCGACCGATATCCGGGCAATTGTGGCCACCACCGCAGCCGAGGTCGCGAAAGCCGTCGGAGCTCGTCAGGCGCGCATCGTGATGGGTCCAAGATCAAAACAGACGCCCTTAACAGAAAATGAGGCAACAGGTAAAAGGCATGAATAAGCTCAAACTTTCGCTTTCTGGCACCGAAATACTCAAGCGAACAGGGGGACTCTATCTGGTCTTGAGTACAGCTGTCGCACAATTGCTTGTCACCCCCGTGGGAATTGTCCTAGCCGCTCTTATTCTTTACTATAACGCAGAATTCAGCTTCAGACAGCTCGCTCAATTGGCGCTATTCACCGGAGCTGTGATTCTGCTCCGAAACATTCTATTGCTCACAGAACAATATGTTTCGCATCAAGCTGCCGTACGACGCCTTGATGCTTTCAAAAGGGGAGAGACTCTGGAACGTCAGAGCACCGAGGCTACCCTGGCCTGGAAACAAATCACCCACCTGGCCTGGCGTCATCTTTTCATTACGCTTGGCTCCTTGTACGGATTGGTATTGGTGCTTGTGGCCATATATGCACGCTATGTGCTCGACGCGAATAACGATCAAATGATTTACCTTGTCCTAGCCAGCATTGTCAGTGGCTTAAGCCTTGCTCTTTTGGAAATTCTCATCCTCGAACGTTTTCTTGCTCCGGCGCGAATTTTGCTCCTGCCAAGCAATCTGGAAGCTCAGGTAGCCGGAGCCACTGCGTTGACGATTAGGAATAAACTCTTCATCGTGCTTTTCGCCCTCATTACCATTTCTGTTCTCCTCATTGCGCCGATAGGGTATCATCAAACCACAATCGTCCTCTATCGAGAAATCGGCTCCCTAAAGGTGCTACAAGATCTACAAGTTCAAAGTCTTATCGCGGCCCTTTTTGCCCTATTTGTTGGCTTTGGACTTTCGCAGTTGCTTGCTTCGTCTGTGACCCAACCAATCAATCAAATTATCCAAGCGTTTCAAGAAGTGGAACGAGGTAATCTTGCAATCCGAATGCCCGTAACCGCAACGGACGAGGTTGGACAACTTGCCATTTATTTCAACAACATGATTGCTAGATTGGAAGAACTGCAATCGTATTTGGAACGACGGGTTCAAGAACGAACAGCTCAATTGCAGGCAACCATCGAGGTCAGTCGTGCCGTGACCAGCCTTCTTGAGCCAGGTGAGGTCATTCGTCAGGTCGTTCAACTCATCAGCGAACAGTTCGGTTATTACTATGTAGCTATTTTCCTGATTGACCCCAGCGGACAATGGGCTGAACTGAAAGAAGCCACAGGCGAGGCCGGAAAAATCTTGAAAGAGCGAGGGCATCGGCTGGAAATCGGTGGCAAAAGCATGGTAGGGGACGCTATTGCGCGAAAAATTCCTCGCATTGCCCTGGATGTCGGTCAAGAAGCAGTGCGTTTTGACAATCCCCTTCTACCTCATACCCGCTCAGAAATTGCTTTACCTTTGATGATCGGTGAGCGTGTCATCGGGGCATTAGATGTTCAATCCACGCAAGAAGCGGCCTTCGACGAAGACAACATTCAAATCCTTCAAAGCATGGCCAATCAGGTTGCGATTGCGGTTGAAAACGCCCGCCTGTTTCAAGAAAGCCAACAACGCTTGGAAGAATTGCAAACCATTCAACGTCAATATCTCTCCGAAGCTTGGTCGCAATTTGTTGAAGAAGAACGTCAAGGCGAATATGTCTTTGGAGAGCCCCAGGAGCTTATGCCGGCCATTGAAATTCCCCTGACATTGCGGAATGAGACATTAGGAGTGATTCAGGTCGCCAGACAAGAGGATTGGAGTGAAGAAGAAAAAAGCCTACTAGAAGCGATTGCCACCCAAGCCGCCCTCGCCCTTGAGAATGCGCGTCTACTAGAAGAAAGCCAGAAGATGGCTACCATTCAACGTCTGATTGCTGAAATCAACGCCAAGGTGTGGTCGTCGATTGGCATTGAAGGCGTTTTACAAACCGCTGTGCGAGAACTGGGGCGCGCACTGGAAGCCTCTTCAGCAACAATTGAAATTAAGCCAGAAGCACAGAGGGAATAACGTATGACGGTATCTCAACGTCCCCCCACAGACTACACTTCCCAAGCCATACGGCAATGGCAAGGGCAGATTTTACAAACAGCACTCTACGCGGCTGCTCTCTTCGGTTTCTTCGCTTTGCTGACCTCCTTTCCACAAACCCTTGCCGCTCAAATCACCTATATAACAGTTTACGCGCTTGTTCTTCTGCTTGTCTTCCTTCCGCTCCCTTATCCTGTACGCGCAGGCGTTTTCCTGTTTCTCAGTTACGCACTTGCCCTTCAATTTTTTTTAGTGGAAGGCATCTGGAGCAATGGACGCGCTTTCTTGTTATTCTTCGTCTTCATGAGCGGTATGCTCTTCTCCCTAAGCATGGGCATGATAGCTATGCTCATCAGCCTGGGAACGATGAGTATCATGGCATGGCTTATCTTGAGCGGACACTACATCCCCAACAGCGCCATCCTACCACCAGGCGAAATGGCTCACTGGATAAGCGGGATTACCAGCACAGCCTTGCTTATGGTAATAGCTCTCATTGCGCAACACATTCTTCAGCGAGAAGTCAAGCGCGCTTATCATCAAGCGCAAACATCCATAACCTTGCTAGAAGAAGAGCGTTCGCATCTAGAAGAACGCATTAGCGAGCGCACCCGAGCTTTGGAGCAACGCACTGCCTTGCTCAATACGATCAACCAGATTAGCAGCCAAATTGCCAGACTACAAGACATCCGTGAAATCGTACAAGAAACTTGTAAACGGCTTATGCAGCAATTCAACCATCTCAACGCTAGAATTTTTCTGGTTGACGAAAGCGGCGAATACTTAATTCCACAAGAGGAAAACTTGCCCCAAACAAGCGAGCTTCAACCTTCTCCCTGGGCAAGGGTAGGCGATTCAACGTTGATTGGAATCGTGGCCCTTGAACAAACCCCGCGCTTCCTCTCTTTCTCTGGGATAACCGCCGATCCTACCAGGCTAGCCACCACATTAGCAATGCCTCTACTTTCAAAAGGTAGAACGATTGGTGTGCTTGAACTTACAACCAACGAGAAAGATTTCCTAAAAAGCGATGCGATTGGCATTTTCAGGCCTCTAGCCGACCAAATTGCCCTAGCTATTGAGAACGCGCGGTTATCAGCAGAACGCCAGCAACTCATAGAACAAACGCAAAAGATTCTGGCCGAACAGGTCTCCAGTGCATGGAATGAATTCTTGGGTCGACGAACTCTAGCGTACGAGTATAGCCCGATGGGTCTGAAACCAATCACCCAAACGGAACACATCTCTGACGGTCATATCCTCAGCATTCCCCTCCGTTTAAGAGGCCGAGAGATCGGGCGCATCACCCTGCAACGAAAACCTGAATTACCCGCTTGGACGGAAAAAGAACAAAAGGTTGTAGAAGAGGTTGCAAGTCAAGTAGCTCTCGCCCTTGAAAACTCACGTCTCCTGACAAGCGCTCAACAGCGCGCATACCAGGAGAGAATCCTAAACGAGATTACCAGCCAACTAAGCCGATCGACTGAGACGGATGCTATCTTACAAACAATGGTTCGAGAATTGCGTCAACTTCCCAGTGTATCTGAAGTTGCTGTCTACCTGACACCGCCTCCAAGCGCAGAGACTGGCCTCACGTCGTAACTCGTCTGGAGGAAGAGAAACCGTGAAAACGCATACTTTAGCCCTCTATGAAAAACAAAAGAAACAATTCATTGCCATCATAACCCTATCTGCTGGGTTACTTTTCCTATTGAGCACAGTCGTCAACCTGGCAATGTGGAGAATCAGCGGACAACCGAACTTCCTCTGGAACAGCATTGGCTTAGGAGCTTGCGCTGTTCTGGTAGGATTGTCCTATGGGATGGAACGAGCAGAGCGCGTGAATACAGCCGCTCTTCTCCTTACCCTGAGCTGGGGAGGCTATTTTCTTGTACACAGCCTATTTTGGGCAAATGTAACTTCTCCCCTATTGGTTGGCTTGTGGATCTTGCCGACTTTGCTTCTCGTTTCACGCTATCCGTTACCCAAAATCGCCATCTTGCTTCTGACGCTTGCGGTCTCCATTATACTCATCTGGCTCAATCAGACCCCCTTCTTCCCCCGCTTGGCAACCACTGACATTTCTCTTCTGCGCTTTGTCGTCCCTTCTTACATTGCTATCTTCGGATTATTTGTGCTGCCTATTTCATTGTTTGGCTTTCATCAACGCAAGCTCTTTGTGCAACTTCTCTTCCCGATATTAGTTATGGTGGCGACTCCAATCGTCATTCTGGCCATCAACACCCACTACAATACGATGATGAGCGAGACTCAAGCCACCCAACGTCTTCTCGACCAAATCTTGAAAAGCAAAAACGATCAAATACAATCCTGGCTTCTCCAACAAAAGAACACCTTGGAAAACCTGCTACAGGAACCCCAAAGCTACGCCCGACTGCTTAACCTCCTTACCGGTTCAGAAAAGGGAACACAAGAGTGGGAAGAAAACTTTATTGGCTCGATTATCTTGCTTCAACGGGCTTCAGAAACAAGCGATTTTGAGGAGATATACCTCTTTAATAAAAAAGGCATTGTCCTTGCAAGTTCAGAAACCGGCTTAATCGGAGAAAACTTCGAATACCAAGAGTTTTTCTGGCAAGGAGAAATACAGCCGAGCATCATCCCGCCACGGTATTACGCTCCTGCAAATCAGGTTTCTCTCTTTATCTCCCTACCGATTTACGATTCCTTGAATAATCTGGTCGGTGTTTTGAGTGGTCGAGCGACCATTCGGCCTCTCTTGGCCATTTTCTATCAACCGCCTCCGGCTGGCTATCAGTCTCTTAGATTCTACTGGCTGGGTGCAGATAGCAACGTTATCCTTTCGATGCAAGGGAAACCCAACTTAAGGCTAGAAACAGAAGCCAGCCGAAATCTGCTCGTCAATCAAGCCGAAGGAACAGGGATTTACAAAAACGCCGCTGGTACAGTTGTGATTGGAGCTTACCTTTGGAACG
>JANWWB010000423.1 GCA_025056515.1 Anaerolineales bacterium | reverse complement strand
GCCATGCCCTACGATGCCATGCGCGATAAAATCCTGACCTCTGCCCTGGCTCCCACCGCCACCTATGACGTCATCATCGTGGACAATCCATGGATGGATGAATTCGCCCGCGCAGGCTTCTTGCTACCCTTGGATGATTACATCGCAAAAACCGAAGGATATGATTTTAATGACTTCGTGGGGCCGCTGCGCGAGATTGGGATTGTAGACGGCAAAATCTATGGTGTTCCGTATTACAACTACGCACTAGGCCTGATTGTCCGACAGGATCT
Source organism: Anaerolineales bacterium (assembly GCA_025056515.1). Classification (GTDB taxonomy): domain Bacteria; phylum Chloroflexota; class Anaerolineae; order Anaerolineales; family Villigracilaceae; genus UBA877. Next base: position 2,178 of record JANWWB010000423.1, on the reverse strand, counting down.
TTTCGATAACCCTGATTATCAAGCAAAATTCCAAGAAAAACACGGAAAACCGCTGCGCAGTCCTACCACGTTGGAGGAATACGTAGAAGTTGGCAAGTTCTTCAGAGAACAAGGTATCTACGGCGCAGCCATGCAACCCCAACGCGGATACAAGATCTTTGAAGAGTGGAAAAACTGGTTGTATGCCGCCGGTGGTGATCTCATGGACGAACAAGGGAATGTCATCATCAATAGCCCTGAGGCGAAAAAGGCCTTAGAAATGTATCTGGACATGTACCAGAACGCCGCACCGCCCAATTCGTTGAACTGGGGCTTCGATGAATCGTTGCGTTCGATGGCTTCCGGCGAATCCGCAACCATGCTCTCTTACAACTGGATGCTTCCAACATTGAACAAGCCGGACGGACCTGCAGGTGAGCTAGCCGGCAAATTTGCCCTCTACGAAGTCCCGGGCGGCAAGGCCGTACTAGGAGCCTGGCACTGGGCAATTCCCAAGAACACAGCCAATGCAGATGCTGCGTGGACCTTCATCGCTTGGCTCACATCCAAAGCCACCGATAAGCAGCGTGTTATCCTGGGTGGCGCGCCGACCCGGATCAGCGTCATGAATGACCCAGAGGTCTGGGAAAAAGGTTTCGGCAAAGAATACTATCAGACCGTCCTGAAGATTCTCGAAGATGCCGAACCTTTGGCGCGCGGCAATCGCGCCGAGGAAATCATTAACGAAGTCGGCACCTACCTCAACAGCGCGGTTGCGGGTGAAATGAGCGTTGAGGAAGCACTCAAAGCTGCTGCAGATAAGGTGCAGCAAATTATCAGCCGTCCATAAGAACATCACCTGGGCTTGTGCTGTTGAGTGTAGCCGATAATCCAGCCCTCGGCCGCACAAGCCCACCCTCTTTTATCTCTGTTAGCGAACGTTTAGCATGCTCCCCTTCCGTTATCGTCTTGTCCTTCCACTCCTATTAGCGCTGGTTCTGATTGTCGGTTATCCCTTAACCTTTTCATTTTGGATTTCTCTCCATGATTATCAACTTACAGCGCTGGACCGTGTCTCATGGGTAGGGATAAGCCAATACCTGAATGTGCTTAAGAATTCCTCTTTCTGGAATGCCATGCGTAACACTGTGACATTTGTCTTGGTCGCAGTGAGCACGGAGCTGGCGCTGGGTTTGGTTTTGGCGAATCTCTTGCACCGTAAGACCACCCTATGGCGCCCCTTCTTTCGTTCCCTCCTCCTGACCCCAATGTTTATCACACCAATTGCGGTCGGATTAATGTTTCGTTTTCTTCTCAATTCCCAATTAGGCGTCATTCCCAATTTGTTACGGGCAGTAGGAATCGAGATCGATTGGTTTGGCCCACAAACTGCGCTCTTCACATTAGCCTTGATTGATGTCTGGCAATGGACGCCCTTTATGTTCTTGCTTCTCCTAGCCGGGTTAGAATCTTTGCCGGAGGAACCTTTCGAAGCTGCCCGGGTTGATGGCGCTTCGCCCTGGCAAATGTTTTGGCATCTCACTTTGCCTATGCTGCGCCCGGCCATTCTCGCCGCCGTGGTCATTCGTATGTTGGACGCTTTCAAAGTATACGAATATGTTTACGCCATCACACGCGGCGGGCCTGGCGAAAATACAGAGACCATCCAATATCATATTTATCGAGTAGGTTTTCTCTATTTCCGCCTGGGAGAAGCATCGGCCATGGCTTATTTGCTGATTGTGCTCATCTTGCTCCTCGTCATTCTCTTATTCTATGCCTTGCGCCGCGAAAGTCTTGCTTGAGTCTTCTCAACCTATCCTTTGACATTCAACCGGCCAAATACGCAAAGGATCGGCATTCCTCCGTGAACGATGTCCTAAAAAAAATTACTTCAGCTCAGGAGAGAAAACTATGAAAATGCATCAGTGGGTTCGAGCTATTGCAGGCACATTTATTCTCATTTCGGTCATGTTGGCTGCGTTCCATAGCCCGTATTGGCTGATTTTCACCGGTTTTGTCGGCCTAAACCTGCTGCAATCTGCCTTCACTGGCTTCTGCCCCTTGGAAAACATCCTCGAGCGCTTCGGTGTCCAGCGTTAGAACAATCATCCCTTGTGATGGTCCTATTCGATTGATCAGGATGAGCAAACCAACCCTCTTTAAGCGTCACTTTCTGCGCGAAATCTTTATCTTGCT
>JANWWB010000442.1 GCA_025056515.1 Anaerolineales bacterium | reverse complement strand
ATATACCTGATGAAATGCCCTCCTATACTCTTCAACCGGGGCAGGCCTTGCTCGATGTTTTACTTGCGACCGGCTTGGTGAGCAGTAAGTCGGAAGGAAGGCGGTTGGTGGATCAAAAAGGCGTCAGACTTAATGGGACAGTGTTGGACACGTTTGATGTTCCGATCACACAAGGCGGAGTTCTGCAGGTCGGTAAGCGACGTTTTGTGCGCTTGGTGATCCCGTAATGACGGCTTTCTCTACTTCTGCATTGTCGGAGAAGTCTGCCACAGGTGACTTATGAATCAGACAACGACCGAGCATGCGGTCGTTGTCTGATTTCATGTAGATTAGTCCGCTCAGGGAATGCTATAGGACAGCAACTCTGTAGTTGCTGTCATCCCTTCAGTCGTTGAAACGCTTTTGACCAAGCCCACGCCCTCGGCCATCCAGCTGTCGTCGATGGATGTGAAGCTTAAGGTCATCGGCGGTTGATCGGGCAGGTAGGTGATGGTCACGTTCATGATTGTCTCGCAGGTAATTCGTCGCGCTTGGAAGGTTCCTGCAGGAACTGTAATTGTTTCGACCTGACCGGCTTGGCAGTTCAAGGTCATCTCGTTTTTCCCAGGGCTGCGGATTTCACCAATCCTAATCTCGCCCTCGTAAACCAGACGAAAAGTCCAACTATCGCCAGTTCGAATCTCGACCGGCAGCGTAATCCCTTCGAAGCCCGAAGTAATGAATTGAGCATCGATATTATCTCCGCTGACGCTGCTGGCGAATCCTCCGCCAGAGGGGATAAGCATGATCAGGTTCCCCTCGGAACATGCCCATTGTCCTGTGCGGGTGACACCGCTCTGGAACACATCTTGTTCGGTGAAGCCGGTTGCGCTGACTTCTACAATCCTGCGCGTGAAGGTATCGGGGATATCGGAGATAATATGATATTCCCAAGTCGCACCAAGACGAACGGGGAAGAGCGGGTTATCACACGGACCAGCAGGGAGAGATTCTTCAGTCATGGTCGCAGTTGGTTCTTGAAACGGGGTTGCTGTGGCATCTTCGGATGACGCATCCGGTAGGGAGATGTCTGAAGGAATCAACGAACAAGCCAACATGGTCAGGACAATTGCGGCTAATAACCCTGGAATTTTATAGGGCTTCATCTCTACCTCCTTATGCATCCAAAGTTAGAATCTGTGATAATGATTATCAAAAAAGTCGTATTTTTGTATCCCCAAGTGGTACTAACCGGCTAAAGTGGCATTGTGAGCAACGTATGGTGGGGACTGGGAAAACGTGATCCCTATGGGGCAATGGCGAACCGCAACATTTCCTGTACAAGGTATTGCGCCAAGGCAGGAGCGTTTTTTTCCAATACCATCACAATGGCCAGCGGTGCTCCTTGCCAATCGGGTAAGGTTCCGCCGAACGACCAGGTGAAGGTTTCATCTCCGCGTTTGGCTTGAGCGGTGAATTGCCAGCAGGGTAAATGCGCTAGAGCGTACCTACGGGTGGCGCCGGCGACTTGCGCGGGTGTGAAGATTTTTTGTTCTTTGTCCTGTGGTGGCAGGATGACCCAGTCTTCTTGAAGTGTATGGACAGCCAATACCAATCGCCCGGCTGGGCGAATTCCTTCGTGGCTCAAAGAAGCGGCCGCTAATGCCATCTGGAGTGGGCTGATCTGCAAGGTTTGTTCTGAAGAAACAGCTGCTGCTGCGGGTAAGCGCACCTGTGGAGTGGAATAAAATCCAAGTTGCTGATACAGAGCTTCAAGCTCGGCGCGGGGTGCGGAAGTGCTTAGGCCGGATGCTACTCGGAAAGGTTCGACAGCGCTCCCCACCGGATAGAGCACTTGGGTAGCGCGGTTAAGGAGTGGGGTCTCGGGGTCGGTGAGTAGGCTGCCGTGAATTTCGTCTAGCCGATTAGCATCGTAGGTTGGATGAGAAGCGATAGCCAGGATTTCACCGGTTTCGGCGTTGAGTAAGACAATTGCGCCTGAATGCATGCCGAGGAGGGCATCGGCCTGTTTTTGCAATTCTAGGTCGAGACTTAGGCGAATGTCGAGGCCGGGAGGCGGTTGACCGTAAAGGATGCGATGAAGCCAAATCGTCGAGGCAGGGTTACCCTGCAGGCCGCGCAGATACGGATCGAGGCTGGCTTCCAAACCGGTTTGGCCGTAGTTGAAATGCGTATAGCCAACAACAGACGACAGATTCGGGTAAAGATACCGCCGAACCAAAGCGCCGGGTTCACCCTCACTTTGATTTATCGGCTGGCCGCGACGGTCAAGCAAAGCACCACGACGAACATACCGTTCGGCAATCGCGCGACGAGGATTATCAGTGCGATTGAGCAAGGTGGGGCCGCGTCCTAAAACCCACCAGCCCGTCAGGACCGCCAAGGCCAGCAGCCCTAGCCCAAGGGAAGCGCCGATCAGTAAAATCGGTTGTCCTTTATTGAGCGGTGCAGGTTCTTCATCACCTTGATTCGAAATGAGCACCAGGAGCAATAAGGACAGCAAAGATGTCAGTAGAGAAGAGCCTCCATACGACATGAACGGTAGGGTGACACCCGTGAGCGGTAAGAGGCGGACATTGCCTCCGATGATGAGAATGCTCTGACCGGCTAAGTATGTGGTGAGACCAAGCGCTAGAAGGCGGCGGAACCTATCTGGAGCGCGCAGCCCAATTAAGAGGCCGCGTGCAGTCAACAGGGCGAATAGGGTCAGCAGGGCTAGGCTTCCGGTCAGGCCGCTTTCTTCAGCAATGGCGGTAAAGATGAAATCTGAAGTCGCGATGGGGACGAGATTAGGATAGCCCAATCCAGGGCCGCGGCCGAACACACCGCCGTTGGCGATAGCGATGAGTGATTGGACGATTTGATACGAGCGTCCGCTCGGATCGCTCCAGGGATTTAACCAAGCTTCCACACGCAGGCGGATGACATCAAACAAAAAATAGCCGATCAGGCCGGCTAGCCCTAATCCGGCTAGACTCAGACCCAGAATCCGGTTGCGTCCGATAGCAAGATAGAGCATGACGGCGTATAGGCTGATAAAAATCGAGGCTGTGCCTAGATCGCGTTGAGCGAGGAGCAAGATGAGCGCAGCGCTGGTTATCAGCAGCGTAGGCGCTATTACACTCTGCCACCGTAGTGGAAAGAGGGCGTGTTCGGCGAAATAGGCCGCTAGGTAGATGAGGAAGAGCAATTTGAGCGGTTCGGAGGGCTGTAAGTAGACTCCGCAGCAGCCTAACCAAAGGCGAGGTCCGTCTCCGGCTGGGTTTGCGCCGAAGAAGAAGGTGAGTGCCGTGAGCAGGATGCCTGTTGAAAGCAAGAGATATTTATACCGGCGCAAGAAGGCCAGGTCTGGTGGGAGACGGAAGCCAAACCAGACCAAAATGCTTGCCACCAACACCCAGAGGCTTTGACGCAATCCCAGAGCAGGCGAAAGCCTCCAGATGGTCAGCAAGCCCCATCCCGTCAGCAAGGAGACCAGTGGGAGCAGATAGTTATCCGAATCCGGTAGACGGCGTTGTTGTTGATAGAGCAGGCCTGTGAATGAGATTGTCCAGATTGCTACACCCAGCCAATGTTCCCATCGAAGCTCTACTTCCCAGGAGCGAGCGCGGACGGCTGGTGAAAGCGTCAGGGCTAGGGCATAACATAAGACGAAGCTCACTGCCAACCCAAAGAGGCGATTGCGAATCTGAAGTGGAGAAAGGGTGGGGGAGAGAAACACCATTGGCGTAAACGATGTCCGGTCCTTCATCCATGGAATCTTTGTATGGCTTGAGTCACTGCTTGCATGCCGAAATCAAGCGCTTCCACCGGCACGCGCTCATCGGCGGCATGGACGGACGCAACGAAGTTGAAGTCTTCGGGTAGGCGCAGCGGAGTGAAGCCGTAGGTCTGGATGCCGAGTTGGGCAAAGAAGCGGGCGTCGGTCACGCCGGCCAGGACGTAGGGGAGCGGGATTCCGGCAGGGTCAAGGCTGCGCAGGATGCTGCCGAGGGTGTCGAAGAGTCCCATGTCTATCGTTGCGGGACCGGGTTCATGCTTGACGACCTCGATGTTTAGGTCGTCTCCGAGCAGGGCGTACAGTTCACGCAACATGTCTTCGGGTTTTGCACCGGGGACGAGGCGGCCATCCATGCCAAGGGTGACTTCGGCCGGGATGACGTTGACTTTTTCGCTGGCTTTGAGCATGGTCGGGCTGACGGTGTTGCGCAGCAAGGGGGCGAAGAGTTTGCCACGTTCGCCGAGCAGTTTCAGGATAGGGTTGGTCAGGGCTGGATTCAGCATGAGTCGGATGACCAGGCCGGTTACGCCGCCCAGGTGACGGGCAAGGGTCTCAAACATTAAGCGGACAGGTGAGGTGATACGCACAGGCAACGAATGTTCATCGAGCAGGCGCAAGGCGCGCCCCAGTTTGGCCATTGCCTGGCCGTGCACGGGCATCGAGCCGTGACCGGCTTGGCCGCGAAAGGTCGCTTTCATCCAGCAGACTTGTTTTTCGGCGATCATAATAGGGTAGAAGCGCTTGTCGCCGATGGACAAGTTAAAGCCGCCGAATTCGCCCAGGGCATACCGAACGCCCTCGAACAGGCGGGAATGCTTTTCGACCAGGAAGCGCGCTCCATAGACATCCCCGGCTTCTTCATCGGCCAGGGCGGCGAAAATCACATCGCCGGGTAAGGGCAGGTTTTCGGCTTTGGCTTTGAGGACGGCGGCCAGGTACATAGCGACGCCGCTCTTCATGTCCAGCGCGCCGCGTCCCCAGACGTACCCGTCCACGATACGGCCCTCAAAGGGCGGATGCGTCCACTGCTGGCCCTCGGTGGTTACCACGTCTACGTGACCGTAGAGCAGTAGCGGCGGAGCCTCACCACGGCCCTTCAGGCGCGCGATCAGATTGGGACGGTCGGGGTGGTTGGCGACGAGTGTGGTCTCGATGCCGGCTTCCTTGAGAAGGCCGTTGATGTACTCAATGCACGGACGCTCGTTGCCGGGCGGGTTGGTGGTATCGAAGCGGATGAGGTGTTGCAGGATTTCGGCGGGGCGCTGGTACAGGGGAGGGGTAGACATAGGGTCTCCTTTTTATTTTCTCCGCAGATGTGGCAGATGGCGCAGATACAAATCTGCTCATTGGCGATCATCTGCCTCAGTACAGCTTTTAAGGTTTTGGATAAACACTAATTCCTATGTGTCTGATAAAAATCTGCTTTATCTGCGGATGTCTTCAAGCCGGCCAACATGCCCTGCATGCGCTCGAAGTGCGAGCCTTGCCAGTAAATCTGGTCGCATGCCGGGCAACGGGCAAACTCTTCGTAGTATAACTTCGTTTTCGGTTCGAGCCGATCGAGGATGGCACCCTTTTCCACCCGTTCGAGCGGATGATTGCAGCGCAGACACCGGTGGAATGGGCGGGCCTGGCGCAGCAAGTCGAAACGTCGGATGACCTCCTGCAACTGCTCTTGGGGTTCAAGTGAGCGCAGACAGTAGCCGTAGCGCACCACCTTGCGCATCAGCAAGCGACGGTCGCGTGTAAGCAGGATGCGGCTGTCTTTGGTAAGCAAGGCCGCAAGCTCTTCGTCACAGTAGTTGTTTTTGTAGAGTGTATCGAAGCCAAGCATGCGTAGATAGGCGGCCAGCCGCCCGAGGTGATTATCCAGCACGAAGCGTGGCTCGCCTTCCCAGCCGAAGGCGGGGCGAACCTCGATACGGTCGCCGTTGCGTGGGCGGTACTCCCATCCGACCATCTGCCCGTTTGCCGTCACTTCGCCGACCTCCACATGCGGAACGCCGAGTGACTCAATTAAATGTTTGACTGTCTGGTGTTCGGCGAAGGTCAGGACGATTTCCTTCCCACGAAGAGCGCGCTCGAGCAGATCGTTGAGTGTACCGAAAAAGACAAAACGCGCGGTGTTCACTGTTATCGATGATAGTGCAGAAGCGGCGTAGAGTCAATCACAGCCACGCATTACACGGATTTTACAGAGGAGACTTTCTGGCGCATGGCACTGAGTTTCCGCCGTACTACCGGCAGCCGAAGAACGAACAAAACGATCAGGACAATCCCCCATAAGAGCGGCCGGAGGATATCACCGCGCAGTGCAAAGAAATCCCCCTTTTGGGCCCAGGCATAGTGGAGGATGACCATCGGCGCAATCAGGTAAATCAGCCGATGCAATCGCTTCCAGCGTTTTCCCATCCGGCGCATGAGATGGTCGAAAGAGGTGATCGCCAGCGGCAGGAGCAGGAGACCGGCAGTCAGTCCAAGCAGGATGAACGGTTTTTCCCTGGTCAGACGAAAAATTTCAGGGATGTCGAATCCGTAGTCAAGCGCAACGAAGACGGCAAAATGCAAGCTGGCGTAAAGAAAGGCATAGAGCCCTAGGGCGCGACGGCGGGGCGGCAGAAAGTGCCAGCCGGTCAGCGTGGTCAATGGCGTGACGGCCAACGACGCCACGAGAAAATAAAGCGCCGCCCGTCCCAGCCTCTGCTCAGCATCTTGGATAGGGTTGACGCTCAAATTTCCTTGCCAGGCGTCCCAGCCGAGAGCCGCCAGCGGCCAGACCCCCAGTAGATGGACAATCCATCGTAGCCAACTTCCCTTGCGCCAGAAATCCTGCGTCTTTTTTTGATGAAGCGTATCCATTTGCTCATTTGCCAAAGTGATATCGCTCAAACGTCAATAATTCACCCGCAAATCCATCCCAGCGTATAACCCTGCTACCTCATCTCCGTAGCCGTTGAACAGCAGAGTCGGGCGGCGTCCGATTTCTCCGATTCGGCGTTCGGTCCTCTGGCTCCAACGAGGATGATCTACCTCAGGATTGACGTTGGCGTAGAATCCATATTCATGCGGGGCCACAGTGTTCCATAGCGTTGCAGGCTGTTCTTCTGTTAGCTCAATCCGCACGATCGCCTTAATGGATTTGAAACCGTACTTCCAAGGCACGACCAGCCGCAACGGCGCACCGTTAGGATTGGGGAGCAACTCGCCGTAAAGACCAGTCGCAATCAGTGTCAGACGGTGCATCGCCTCGTCCAGGCGCAAGCCCTCGGTATAAGGCCAGGGGTAGAACGGGCTGCGCTGACCTGGGAACTGCTCCGGGTCTAGCAGCGCAACGAAGCGCACATATCGGGCGCTGGCCATCGGCTCTACCTCCTTGAGCAGTTTGTTCAACTCGAAGCCCATCCAGGGGATGACCATGCTCCAGCCTTCCACACAGCGTAGACGGTACACTCGCTCTACTTGCTCAAACTTGAGTAAATCTTCTAGAGCGTAGGTCTTGGGCTTGTGCACCAGCCCGCCAACCTCCACCGCCCAGGGCGTAGACTTAAAATTAGCCGAGAGGCGGTTAACGGCCCGTTTATCGGTGCTGAATTCATAGTAATTGTTATAGTTTGTAATTTCATCGAACGTATTGGCTGGGTCGCCCAGTTCATCGGTCGGAACGTGACCAGACCTCGTGCCCGCTCCTGTTTCGACCGGCGTCGGTTCCCTCTGCGGCAGACACGCTGCTAGCAACGCAGCAGCGCTGACGATTCCCATCGCCTTCAACCAGTCGCGACGCGAAAGATAGAGACTCTTCGGCGTGATTTCTGAGGATGGGATGGCAATATGCCTAAGTTTGCGCTCCATGAAGACTGCCTCCTCTTGGATTAATTTGGATAAATTCTATCCCGTTTGAGTTAACTTCTTGTTAGAGTTTTTGCTTT
>JANWWB010000428.1 GCA_025056515.1 Anaerolineales bacterium | reverse complement strand
AATCACAGGTTGCGGTAAAATGGGGAGTATGGAAGTACAAATTGCGATTGCCAAAACGAGCAAATACGCTGTTGAACAAAGTGGTGATACAGTCGAAGTCGTAGAACGCCCGAACGGAGGCCTATCGGTCGTACTAGCCGATGGACAAACCTCGGGTCGCGGCGCCAAAGCTATCTCCATGATGGTTGTCCGCAAAGTCATCAGCCTACTCTCCGAAGGTGTACGGGACGGAGCAGCGGCGCGGGCGGCTTCGGACTTGCTTTACACCGAAAAACAGGGCAAAGTAACCTCGACTTTGAACATTGTCTCGGTTGACCTCGAGTCCGACACAATTGTTCTAACCCGTAATAATCCGGCACCTTTCTTTATCGCTCGCGCGGAACACGTTGAATGTATTTGTGAACCCTCTACGCCAATTGGAACATCCAGAAGCGTTCGACCGGTCATCAATGAAATCCCTATCGAACCGGACCTAACGATTGTGATTTACACGGACGGGCTTGTTCATGCTGGTGAACGCAAAGGACAACCCATGGATGTCTGCGCTTCTCTACAAGCCTTGCTGGAAGAACAAGACCCTTCGCCCCAAGAAATCGCCGATACCCTGCTCAAAGAGGCTGTTCGCCTTGACGACGGTCGCCCGTCCGATGATATCAGCGTGTTGGTCTTGAAAGTCAGCGCCCGGCGTGGGGATGAAGTGCGTAGAATGTATGTTCGCTTACCCATCTAATAACAAACAATTCCGTCGCTGGTTTGTTGCTATTAGAGCCTCCTGGCGAGATACACGGCTGTTGTTTCGCCAGTTCCGAAGCCCTTTGCTCGTCTTTCTGATCACCGTCATTGGAGGCGGTTTAGCCTATTATCAACTCTCCAGAGCCTATGGTGAGCCTACAGATACTTGGCTAAGCGCAATCTACCTTGCGCTCACGATGGTTTTTCTTCAGCCGTTTGGCGAATTTCCCCATCACCCTGTTCTACAAATCTTCTACTTCGCTCTGCCTGTCATTGGCCTGAGCGCTTTAGCACAAGGGCTTGCCGAATTCGGCATTCTGCTCTTCAACCGACGCGCACGCAGTAAGGAATGGGAAATGGCTGTTGCATCTACATTTTCAAACCACATCATCCTGGTTGGTTTAGGACATTTGGGATACCGAGTAGTCAGTCAATTACATGCGATTAATGAACCGGTCGTTGTCATCGAACTTAATCCATCGGCCGACCAGATAAGTGCCGTCCAGAAGATGGGTATTCCGGTTATTCAGGACGATGCATCGCGTCCAGCCACTTTGGAAGCCGCTGGGGTTGAACGTGCTCGCGCCATCATTCTATGCACCCAAAATGATGCCTTAAATTTGCAAATTGCCGTCAAAGCGCGCAGCATGAAACCGGATATTCATGTCGTCATACGCATCTTTGACCAGGACTTTGCGCAATCTTTACAACAACAATTTGGCTTCACTGCCCTAAGCGCAACAGCCATGGCTGCACCCGCATTTGCTGCAGCCGCAGCCGGTGTAGACATTACCAACCCTATCACAATAGAAGGCAAACCTCTCAGCCTCGTACGGCTAAAGGTAAAAACGACCTCAAAATTTGTCCAACAAAACGTTGAACAAATAGAACGAACCTATGACGTAAGTGTTGTGATGCTTAAAGACGAGCAAGGTGAAGATTTTCACCCAACTCCTAACCGCATCATCTCCTCAGGAGCAACGCTGGTTATTTTGGGTAAGCCTGAACGGTTAAGTTCTCTGGTGCATGACAGCTAACGAAACAAAATTGATCGGTATTGTTGGTCCTTGTGGCGCCGGCAAAACATCACTTGCCAACCGCTTAAATGCTCTTGGCTATACAGCGCGCGCCATTGCACAAGAGCATTCCTATGTGCCTGATATGTGGCAACGACTCACGCGCCCGAGCTTGCTCATTTTCCTTCAGGCATCTCATCCGGTTACCAGCCGTCGGCGTAAGATGAACTGGACTCTCCAAGAATGGGAAGAACAACAACGCCGACTGGAACATGCTCGTCGCTCCGCACATCTCTATTTAGAAACTGACCATCTTACGCTGGATGAAGTTCTAGAAAAGGTGCTAGAATTCCTTAAGACAAGAATTTAAAGACTCTCTTCACAATCAGTAGTATAATCGCCCCGCCGCGCACTGAGGCGGGCATTTTTTTGAACGGAGAATGATGGATGAAAAATCTCACACTGCGACTTCTTCTGATTGCATTCTTGGTTGCCCTTGCTATTTGGGTGGATACCGTCAATACGATACGCATCGTCAATCCCTTCACCGGCCAAGTTCTGTATGAGCGCAATGTTGCCACGCTTCTTGGTCTGGATTTACGCGGTGGGCTTCAAGTCGTGCTTGAAGCCGACCTCCCTCCTGGTCAAGAAGTCACCGCAGAACAGATGGAAGTCGCTCGCTCGGTCGTCGAAAACCGCACGAATGCTCTGGGCGTCTCGGAAAATGTCGTACAGGTAGCAGGCAACACCCGCATCGTGGGTGAGTTTCCCGGCTTAGGAGAAGAAAATGCCCAGCGGATTCTAGACATCATTCAACAGACAGGTCTACTTGAGTTTGTTGAATTAGGAGACACCGTGCTGCCGGAGGGAACGCTCATCGTAACCTATACAGGCGATACACCTCCTGAAGGTGTTGAGAACGCCTATCGCACCCTCATGACCGGAGCCGCTCTCCAAACCGTAACCGTAGACCGGCATCCGGTCACCAGAGCACCGGTTATTGCTTTCACACTTACCTCTGAAGGGGCAAAAATTTTCGGCGACTACACCTCGACCCATATCGGAAAAATTCTAGGCATTGCCCTGGATAAGCGCATTATCTCTGCTCCCAGAATCGGAGACGCTATCACTAGCGGCAGTGGCATTATCGAGGGAGATTTTACCGTCGAGAGCGCCAATGCTCTGGCCATTCAATTACGCTACGGTTCCTTGCCTGTACCCCTGAAGATTGTTGATGCACGTTATATCGGCCCAACTCTTGGAGAAGACTCGCTCCAAAAGAGCATTGTCGCCGGAATTGTGGGCATGATCATCGTCATGCTGTTTATGGTGATTTATTACCGTCTGCCCGGTTTTGTAGCCGATATTTCGATCCTTATCTATGCTCTTCTCACCTTTGCGCTGTTTAAATTCTTCCATTTCACTCTGACACTGCCTGGCATTGCCGGTTTCTTACTTAGCACAGGCGCGGCTTTGGATGCGAATATCTTGATTTTCGAACGCATCAAAGAAGAGCTACGCAGTGGGCTGAGCTTGATGAACGCTGTCGAAAAGGGATGGAAACGCGCCTGGTCGTCGATTCGCGATTCGAACATCGCTACCATCATCACCTCAGCAATCCTCTTCTGGTTCGGCTCCAGTTTCGGCGCAACCATCGTCAAAGGCTTCTCGGTGACACTCTTTCTAGGCGTTGCCGTCAGCCTGTTCACCGCTCTCTTTGTCAGTCGGACATTGCTGACGGCTGTTCTGACCCGCTTCAAGGTAACCAACCTCGAGCGCTGGTTTGGACTCTAGGAGGCCTATCATGAATATCCTTGGTAAACGCTATTTCTTCTTCGCCTTCTCCTTAGTGATCATCATTCCCGGTCTGGTCATCCTGATTTGGCAAATCATCAACAATCAAGTTCCTCTCTCGATTGACTTCACAGGCGGCAATCTACTGGAGGTGCGGTTCGAAGCGGCACAACCAGCGCCTGCCGATATTATCGCCGTTTATGAAGACTTGAAAATCCGCGACGTTCAAGTACAAACGACCGAAAAAGGAACATATGTGATTCGGTCCGCCTATCTCGATAACGAAACACGCAGCCTGGTCTTGCAAACGCTAGAAGCAATGTTTAACTCCAACGTTGAACTTCTGCAAGCCGAAAGCGTTGGACCGGCTATTGGGAAGGAGGTAACTGCTCGGGCGACAATTGCTGTCGCTGTTGCAGCTCTGGCGGTTGTCTTCTATATCACCACCGCGTTTCGAGGCATGGATCACGCGCTTCGTTACGGAATTTGTGCTATTATCGCCATGCTCCATGATGTAGTTGTGGTTTTTAGTGTCACTGCGATCGGATCGGT
>JANWWB010000425.1 GCA_025056515.1 Anaerolineales bacterium | reverse complement strand
CGGTTCCTTCTTCCGGTGTGCCGGTTGGGGCTTCGCCGCCAATCCAGTAGTAAGGACGACCGCGCGGATCCATACGTTTATCGAGGCGGTCACGGTAAACGCGCAGTCCTTGGCGGGTGATGCGCACGCCTTTGATTTCTTCAAAGGGGCAGTAAGGGATGTTGACATTGAGTAACATCCCCGGTATCCAGCGGTATTCTAGAAATGTGCGCACAATTTTATGCGCTGCTTCAGCAGCTGCACTGTAATCGAGGGAACCCAAATGGTTGTCTAGAGACCCAAGCGAGAAGGCAATCCCTGGCGTATCCCAGATGACGGCCTCCATGGCTGCTGTGACGGTACCGGAATAGGTGACATCGTGTCCTAGGTTAGGCATCGGATTGATACCCGAGACCACCAGGTCAATTTTCTCCTCGAAAAACCCAAGCAAGGCGAGGGCAACGCAATCCGAGGGAGCGCCGTCGCTGGCAAAGGCAACGGATCCGTCGGCCAAAGTCACCTCCCGCACTCGTAGAGGACGCTCCAGCGTCTTCACATGTCCACTGCCTGACCAGTTGCGATCAGGGGCTAGGATGCTCACTTTAACTCCCGAAAGCTTGCGCATCGCCTGAGCCAAGGCCAACAGACCCGGCGCTGTCACGCCATCGTCATTCGTCACGAGGATATGCATGGACAACCTCCTGATTATGGCATCGGCCTTCATAACTTTGAATTAATTTTACTTGATTGACTTCAATTAAGTTGTTATAAGTTGTTAACATTGTGTGTAAGTTTCAGTTCGTCATCCATTTCGAGAAACTCAACGACGAAACACCTTGATTGGTGTGAGCGAAGCGGCAGACAGGCACCGGAAAGCTGTCTACGATGGAAAAGCACGGATCGTACGGGATGCGTTTGAGCAAAGACTGCCACAACTTTTGTTTGATTTTCCACAGATCGGCTGCCTGGCGAATAAACGTCGTTCGACCGATCTTGAGTAAGCCGGTAAACCAATCGGCATAGTGCCTGCGGAAGTATGTGAAAATGTCGCTGTATGTTTCCAGTCCAAGAAACTCACCGACCACCTCGATGGTTAGCACTTTGCTATCTTTCGAGGTCGGTTGCGGGTCTCGCTGTCGGAGCTGCTTGCCCGCAAGTTGATCGTCAATCAGGCAGAATGTGGCAATGATATGATAAATGTGGTCATATCCATCGCGGAGATTTCCTAAAAATGTGTGGTTTTGTCAGTTCACATTTTCGGTGATCTCCATAATTCTTATCAAGGTGCTATCCAAACTTGCACATCGGGTTAGTTAGTCCTTTTCTCCTTTTACTGCAGATTGGGCTTATTCTCGCGCCGAGAGGACCAAGCCGAGTCCGATCAAGAGTCCTCCGAGCAGGAAAAGTGGACTGAGGACTTCGTCGAGGAAGATCACGCCCAAGACGGCGCCTACGACTGGCTGGGCGAAGAAGGTTAAGGAGGCAGTTCCGGCTTCCAAGTAGGTGAAAGCGGTGTTCCACAGGTACATGGCCAAGGCCGTGGAGATAACGCCCAGGAATAAGATGCCACCCAGGACGTTAAGCGTGAATGTCCCATATCCTTGATGAGCGACTTCCCAAAGCCCAAGCGGCATACTGACCGGCAGGCCGCCAGCCAGGGCAACCAGACTGGCCGTGAGGACGTCTGTCTGACGAGTAGCCAGGCGCATCAGTACTGAGTAGAGCGCCCACGTGAGCGCTGCCAGCGTTAGATATAGGTTGCCGAGAAAAAGCTGCGAGGAGAATTGTCCTGCCTCAGGACGGATGACAATCAACACTCCTAGGGTGGCAAGCAAGAGCGCAAGGAGTCGACGCAGTGTGACTCTCTCTTTGAGTAACAAAGCCGCAAAGAGCACAACAAAGGCAGGAGTAGCGGAAGTGACCAGTGCGCCGTTGGCTGCCGTCGAGAGGTTGGTGCCGACGAATTGAAAACCGAGCGAGATGCCGTATCCCACCGTTCCAATACCGAAGATCTGCCAGAACGTTTTTGGCCGGATGGGGTCGCCTTTGCGGATGAGGCAGATGAGACCGAGGGTGAGGATGCCAAGCGCCAACCGCAAGGTAAGAAGGGTAAGGGGCTGGATGACATCCATGACTGCTTTACTGACAACATACATCCCGCCCCAAATGGCCGCAGCCGTGATGCCTGCTAGAAATCCGAGGATGGCTTTTTGTCTCATGACGTCGAGTCTGGCAAGATGCAAATCGTTAGGTGGAGATGGAGGGAGAACTTCAACGGGTTTGAACAGAGCGCCAGGGATTTCTCCACTAGAACATCATGCTGTTCACCCACTCAATGGTCTCGCGCGGGGGGCGCAGGTCGGGCTCTTGCAGGCGATTGAGAGGGGTATCCACCAAGTTAAAGGTGTCAATCAGGGTTGGGCGGCTGGTGTCGATGTAGATGAGGCCGGTGATGAGGATGCGGTTGCGTTCGGCTTCTTCAAGCATTTGAAAGGCGCGTCCACGGTCGGTTGGATCGTAATCCCGTTCAAGTTTCTTGAGGATAACGGTTGAGCCATCGTGCATGGTCACTTCACGGATTTCACCTTCGGCGAATTCACCTTCCAGCTCAATTTCATCCAGGGCGGGGACGAAAGAAATTTCGTGAAGTGGTGCTTCGTGGTCCTTGCCCCAGGTGTAGGAATGGAAGGCGTTTTCCTGGTTATTGAAAGTGACACACGGACTGATAATATCCAAAACAGCAATGCCTCGGTGACTGAGAGCTGCTTTGATGAGTTCTTTGACCTGTTTTGGGTCTCCGGCGAAGGAGCGGGCGACAAAGGTGGCGTTGGAGGCTAGCGCCTCCATGCAAATATCGACCGGC
>JANWWB010000373.1 GCA_025056515.1 Anaerolineales bacterium | reverse complement strand
GAGAGTTTGACTTCTTGCAACAGAGCAGCTGCGTGTGGCTATTGACACAGAACGTATGTTCGTGTATGATTGATTTTAGCACAAATGAGCGAGATTGCTCGGAAAGGATGGCAACTTGTGATGGTACGTCCTCGAAACGGAATGACCGAACGCCACCGGAAGATTTTGAACTTCATCCGCGAGCGGTATGAAGCCGGTTTTCCCCCGTCCATTCGTGAGATCGGCGAGGCGGTTGGGATTTCCTCGACTTCTGTCGTGACTTATTATCTCAAGCAATTGGCAGAGATGGGATTAATTGAGCGCGATGCTCGTTTTTCGCGCGCCGTTCGCCCGACAGGCGCAAGTGCAAAAGACTTAATTCGCATTCCTATTCTTGGGCCTATTGCTGCGGGTGAACCAATTATCGTCCCTGATGCGCAAGTCTCCTATATCGGTGATGAAATGGATGGCATAGATGTAGCCCGCAGTCTTTTGCCAGATGCTGAGAAAGGCGCCCCTCTCTTTGCACTGCAAGTCAAGGGTGACTCGATGATTGATGCCATGATCAACGATGGCGATATCGTCATTCTAAAACCAACCGCCGAGGCGCGCAATGGAGAGATGGTGGCAATTTGGCTGCCAGAGAGAAACGAGACCACTTTGAAGTACTTTTACAAAGAGAAAGACCGTTATCGTTTACAACCTGCTAATCCGACCATGCAGCCGCTCTATTATTCCAAAGACGAGCCGCTCGAGATTAAAGGAAAAGTGGTTTTGGTGATTCGCAAGTTAACTCCTGCGGCCATCTAAACAATCGCTCTTGATCTTGCTCCAAGGATGCCTATCGAAGTTTGGTCTTTAGGCGATGAGAGTAAAATCGTCTATTCTCATTCGATCACAAGGCCGGCAGTTTTAAGACTGCCGGCCTCTTTGCTGCAATTTCAACCAGTTCAGAAGAGATACCCTTCTCAGGTTTGACTAAATCCAGCCACGCAATTGCATAGCTTTGACTACGCGGTCAATGGCGACCATATAAGCCGCGTCGCGCATGTAGACTTTTTCCTTGATGCTCATCTCCAGCACGGCATGGAAAGCGGCGGTCATCTTTGCATCCAATTTCTGCAGGACTTCTTCTTTGGACCAATAGTAGTTCATGTCGTTTTGTACCTGCTCAAAGTAGGAGCAAGTCACGCCGCCAGCATTGCATAGGAAGTCGGGGATATCAAAGATGCCGTGTGCTTTGAAATATTCATCGGCTTCAGGCGTGCACGGGCCGTTAGCGCCTTCGGCCACAATCTTCACCCTCTTCGACATCTTTTGAACGGTTTCGGCATTGACTGTACCAGAAAGAGCACCTGGCATCAACACGTCGGCTTCCTTAGTAATCCAGGCATCGCCGTCCTCAACTGTGTAGCCGGCTTCCAGGGCCTTGGCTTTGTCAATCGTTCCGTACTGGTCGGTGATGCTCATAAGGAAGCGTGGATCAATCCCGCCTTCTTTGCTATACGTGTAGGCGCACTTATCCTTGCGGTCCCAGCACGAAACACATGCGACCGTACCGCCCAGGATTTCGACAAAGCCAAGAGCAGCATATTGAGTGACATTCCCAAAGCCCTGCATGGCGGCAACGCACTTTGTTGGGTCGAGGCCGAGGTACTTCATAGCTTCGCGGATGGTGTAAATGACACCGAATCCGGTTGCTTCGGTACGGCCTTCCGAACCACCGCTGCCAACCGGTTTACCGGTGAATACGCCGGGAGTATATTGTCCAACCAGTTTGGAGTATTCATCCATCATCCAACCCATCATTTGTGGGGTTGTTCCGACATCTGGGGCAGGGACATCCATCCGCGGACCGATATTTTTCCACATTGCCTGTACCCAACCACGGCACAAGCGCTCTTTTTCCCCTTCCGAAAGCGTTGCCGGGTCAACAACGACTCCGCCTTTGCCACCACCAAGCGGCAAGTCGGCCACAGCGCATTTCCAAGTCATCCAGGTCGCCAGGGCGCGCACCATGTCAAAGGTCTCGGCGGGATGGAAGCGGATGCCGCCTTTGTTCGGGCCGCGGGCATCGTTATGCTGGACGCGAAAACCCTCAAAGACGCGAATCGAGCCATCGTCCATGCGCACTGGAATGCGGAAGTGATATTCGCGCATTGGCCAGCGCAGGATTTCGGCAATCTGTGGGTCCAAGTTCAGCAATTTCGCCACATGATCAAATTGTTTTTGAGCCATTTCGAATTCATTGAATTTCTCGGCCATTTTTGTTCTCCTAAACAACAAAGGGTTTGGAAAGTCTTGTGCAAACATAAACGGGCATCCCGGACAGGGAAGCCCGCCTCTTACCTGCTTATGAAGGGGCAAGCCATCATCGGTCGTTCCACCAAGAAAGCGTTTACAAAATTAGCATACTTGATTCTTGAGGAAGCGTCAATATGACAAATACCACTTGCCCGGATGATTTCCCGCCTGAATTTTCTCCCGGGGAGAGGATTGTTATCCTAGGGTTCATTCGTCCGTGTCTGTTTGTTCATCCGAGTCGAGTTGCGCCCGGAGCTTGTCAAAATCAAGCGACACCCATAGCAGGAGCACTTGGCCTTCTGGCGTCTCAACCGAACGAGCGGCCAGAATCGGCGCTCGTTCTTCCAGGCCGAGGTCATTGCGATAATGCAGATAAATCGGCAAATGCGCTTTCCAGCGCCGATAGCAGCGCTCGACCAAGGCTGGGCCGTTGAAAGTGCGCAGGCGTGTCAGTGCTGGGAGCGGCATGTGAGGTCCTTCATGAAGGCTCATTGCCCACGCATCAGCAACTGGCTCAAAAGCAGGAGGTGGTCCTTCTATAACGGTAATTCTATCTTCCATAAG
>JANWWB010000272.1 GCA_025056515.1 Anaerolineales bacterium | reverse complement strand
ATGATTAAGGGGATGGTTGCAAAAGAGGATCGATCTGCATGAACGAGCCAAACTCTGTGCCACGTTTCTCCGGCTGGCAGATGCGCACGCGCGAACGCCGCGCCATCTTGGTCTTGGGCGATTTAATCATGGGCTACCTGGCTCTCAGCGGCGCTCTTTACCTGTGGAGTTTGCGCGATGCCTGGGCGCTCACCTTCTTCAGCGAACGAGTCGAGACTTGGTTCTACTTCCTGCCTCTGGCCTGGATTCTCTTGCTTGTTAACCTCTACGACCCGCACCGTGTCAACAATCTGGGCGTGACCTTGCGCGGGATTTTGGCTTCTGCGTTGCTTGGTTTGGTGCTGTATGCTTTTGCCTATTTTCTGGTCGAGGGCAATCAAACCCGTATCGGCGTCGGCCTGTTTCTGGCTTTGGCTGCGGTCTTAACGCTGTTATGGCGGCTGTTGTACATCCGAATCTTTACGGCACCGGCTTTGATGCGCCGCGTTTTGGTCCTTGGCGCTGGACGAGCTGGCGAGACCTTGCTCGAGGCCTATCATAGCCTGAACCCGCGTCCATTTTACCTGGTCGGCTTTGTCGATGATGACCCTGAGAAGATCGGCCGTCAATTGTACGGTTACCCTATCCTGGCTGCCGGTGTGGACTTATGGCAAGTGGTGGAGCGCTATGGCGTCTCGGAACTGATTATTGCAGTCAGCGGCGAAATGCAAGGTCGTACCTTTCAGGCCGTGCTGGATGCCCAGGAGCGTGGACTCGATGTGACCCCAATGACCAACGTCTATGAAGAGCTGATGGGACGTGTCCCCATCCATCATCTAGAATCGGAGTGGCTGATTCGCTCTTTCGTCATTGAAGCTCGAGCCAGTATGTTCTATGAAGCAGCCAAACGGTTGCTCGACATCGCTTTTTCCTTGGTCGGCTTGGTGGCGCTGGCGGTCATGTATCCTTTTGTCGCAGTGGGCATCTTGCTCGAGAGCGGAAGGCCGGTGTTCTATCACCAGATTCGCTTAGGCAAGGGGGGAAGGCCCTATCGAGTTGCCAAATTCCGTACCATGCGACAGGACGCTGAAAAAGACGGCGTGCGCTTGACGGTTGAGAACGATGAACGGGTGACGCGCTTTGGAAGTTTCCTGCGCCGTGCTCATCTGGACGAATTTCCCCAGTTCTGGAACGTGCTTAAAGGCGAGATGAGCATCGTCGGTCCGCGTGCCGAACGGCCAGAGTGGGTGGCGCAGTTTGAGAAGCAAATTCCTTTCTACCGGGCGCGCTTGTTGGTCAAACCCGGCATTACCGGTTGGGCCCAAGTCAACTATGCCTATTATGTCACGGTCGAGGAGATGGCCGTCAAGTTGGAGTACGATTTATACTACATCAAGCATCGTAGTCTGCTGATGGATTTGGCGATTATCCTGCGCACAATCTGGCAGGTCTTTGGCATGAGGGGAAGATAGCATGCTAGCACTGGTCACAGGAGGAGCGGGTTTTATCGGTTCTCATCTGGTACGGGCGCTCTTGGAACGCGGCTTGGCAGTGCGAGTGTTGGACAATTTCTCCACCGGTCGGCGTGAAAATTTGGCTGGATTGCCGCTCGAACTCCTCGAGGCCGACCTGCGAGATGCTTCTCAAGTGCGTCGGGCGGTTGAGGGTGCAGACTGGGTGTTCCATCTGGCGGCTTTCGTCTCGGTACCTCAATCCATGGCCGAGCCGGAAACTTGCTTTTCCGTAAATGTCGGCGGCTTGGTCAATCTATTGGAAGCCTGTCGCCAGGCGGGTGTTCGTAAGGTCATCTTCTCCTCGAGCACCGCAGTCTACGGCGAGCCAAGCGTCTTCCCGACTCCGGAAGATGCCCCCCTTAGCCCTCTTTCTCCTTATGCCCTATCCAAACAAATCGGTGAACAGTACATGCGTTTTTACAGCCGGGTTTTTGGCTTGCCGACGCTCTCGTTGCGCTACTATAATGTCTATGGGCCGCGCCAGCGTCCCGATTCGGACTACGCTGCGGCTATCCCCATCTTTGCCCGCCGTTTACTGACCGGTCAACCGCTTACGATATATGGGGATGGTCGTCAGAGCCGCGATTTTATCTTTGTCGAGGACGTTGTTCGCGCCAACCTATTGGCTGCCGAATCCTC
>JANWWB010000221.1 GCA_025056515.1 Anaerolineales bacterium | reverse complement strand
AAGGTGCGGAAGTGTTGTGTTCTTTCATTGAATTAGGGTTTGATTAGAAAAAATCAAAGAGCTTGACTTTGCTGTTTCAATTGTTGTATAGTACTAAACGGTACTTTTGTTGGCAGGCGCGGCACCGTTGCCATCCGGCGGCTGTGCCGCTTTATACGCCCGAATATTCCCTGTCTTGAGGAGAAGTATGATTCGTGCTATCGGGTTGACCAAAGATTACGGCCCGCGCCGGGCGATTGAAAATTTGACCTTTGAGGCCAAACAAGGAGAAGTGGTTGGTTTCCTTGGCCCGAACGGGGCCGGGAAAACCACTACTATGCGCATCCTGACCGGTTATATGCCACCGACCTACGGGACTGCTCAAATTGCCGGATTCGACGTGGTTGAAGAATCGCTTGAGGTGCGAAAACGCGTTGGCTATCTCCCCGAGACAGTCCCGCTTTACCCAGATATGACCGTCTTTGAATATCTCAAATTCATGGCCGACTTGCGCCATTTGCCGAACGCCGAGGAAATGGTTGAAGAGGCGCTGGAGATGGTTCATCTCACCGATCGCGCCGGAGGTTATATCGGCAACCTCTCGAAAGGGATGCGCCAGCGGGTCGGCCTGGCTCAGGCGTTGCTTCATCAACCGGAAGTCCTCATTTTGGATGAACCCACAATCGGCCTGGATCCAGCCCAGGTGGTCGAAGTGCGGAATATCATTCGCGAGGTCGGCAAGGAACGCACAGTCCTCCTCTCAACACACATTTTGAGCGAGGCGCAGCAACTTTGTGATCGCGTCCTCATCATTAATAAAGGACGGATTGTTGCTGAAGATACACCCGAAAATTTACAAGCCCGTTTGATGGGTGCAGAGCGTGCTCTCATGCGTGTGCGCGGCGACGCCGATGAACTCATCCCAGTGGTGGCCAAGATCCCTGGGGTGCAGAATGTCCTCGCTCGACCGGATGGCGTGTTAGAGTTTCAGTACGCGTCCGGGATGGACATCCGGCCTCAGGTCGCCAAAGCAGTCATCCAGGCCGGCTATGACCTTTACGAACTCACTCCCGTTCATTTGAGTTTGGAGGAAATCTTCTTGGAGCTGACTCGCGAGGATGTTCCATCCAAGAAAGGAGAGCGGCATGCGTAATATTTGGATCATTGCCCAACGCGAATATCGCCATTATTTCATCAGCCCGTTGGCATATATTGTTGCCTTACTTATCTTACTGGTGATGGGAATCTACTTCCTGCTGGTCTTATTCCAAAACGCCAGCATGGCTTTCTACGGCGGCGCAACTCCCCCGAGCACACAAGATATTTTGGGCATCTTGCCGTTTATGCTGCTCTTTGCCGCTCCGGCGCTTACTATGCGCCTGTTAGCCGACGAGCATCGCACTGGCACGTTGGAATTGTTGCTCACCGCTCCTATCCGAGATGTCGAATTGATTGTGGGAAAGTGGCTAGGGGCGTTTCTGTTCATGCTGACTCTTATCGCAATCACTTTGATTTTCCCTATCATTCTGCATTTCTGGCTGGTAGATAACGGGATTGACCAGCTTTTGATGCTCTCAAATTATCTTGGCATCATTCTGGTCTCAGGTGTGTTTCTGGCAATTGGCACAGCGATTTCGGCCATCTTCAAGAATCAGTTTGCCGCCTTGTTTGCCACCTTAGTGGCTCTGTTTTTCCTATGGTATTTGATCGGCTGGCCGGCTTATGTCATGGTAGGCGGTGGAGAGGTCTTTCGTTACCTGGGTTTGAGCGATCACTACTACAATGGCTTTGCTACCGGCGCAGTTGACCTAGGTGATATTGTCTACTATATCAGTTGGATTGTTATCAGTCTCTTCATTGGTACAACTGCAATCGAAATGCGGAGGTGGCAATAATGACCCCGAGAAAGACTTCCTCCCAAAAACTCGTCTGGAAACGTTATGCGCCTGTAGGCTTGTGGCTTGCTGGTCTGTCTGTATTTGTCGGGATTGTCGTCCTGGCAATTAAGGTTCTTGTTGTCATCGGGATTTATGCACCGGCTCCGGAAACTGTGAAAGTCATAGATGGAGTTGGCCTAGGTGCTTTGGCGGCCTTTGTGATCGGCTTATCGCTCTTTGCTCTTCTCGACCCGAAAAAAGTGCGAGAATTTCTGACCGGTCGGCAAGCTCGCCATGGAAGTGCTGCGCTGATCAACTTGATTGCTGTCCTTGGGATTGTCTTTGTAGTCAACCGAATCGTGTATGAATATCCTGTCCAAATGGACTGGACGGAGGACAAGGAGAATACCCTTGCCCCTGAAACGTTGTCTACTCTGAAGGCGCTTCCCGAACCGGTGGAGGCGATTGGCTTTTTCACTGCGAACTATCCTAGCGAGAATGCAGAAAAAATTCTTAGCCGATATAAAAACAGCAGTGATGGGAAATTCACTTTCCGCATCGTCAACCCCGACCGTGAGCCGGCATTGGCTGCTCGTTATCAAGTTGCACGCGATGGGACAATCGTCTTGATTATGGGAGAACGCCAAGAGAGCGTCACGTACGCTTCAGAGCAGAATATCACCAATGCTTTGGTTCGTCTGTTGAGTCCCGAAGAACGTGTGGTTTATTTCTTGACCGGCCATGGCGAACACAGTATTGAGCAAGGTGGCGACAACTCATATCGTCGTGTCCGTACCTTGCTTG
>JANWWB010000202.1 GCA_025056515.1 Anaerolineales bacterium | reverse complement strand
CGAAACTCATCTCACTTGTCCGCAAGACTGTCTCTCAACCTCGGTCAGCGGCCGGACGGTTGTCACGTACCTGGAGACGGAGGGCGTGGGACGGATTGCTGTCCAAATCGCCTATCCGCCGGCACCACGTTACCCCGATGGCTTGGGCGTTGTCGTAATTGTCTCACCGTTTCTGACCGAAATAGATGGTTTTGTGAACGACCCCGATTTAACCTCGATCGGCTTGATTCAGGTCAGTTACCTATGGCCCGGCAAAGCCGACTCCCGTAGCGGTATGCGGAGCGAAGGCCAATTCGATTATGGTGGAGATGTGTCCTTACAGGCATTGCGAGATGTGATTCGATTCGCCGCCGGTCGCAAGACAGACGTCTCAGGTCGGAGCATCAGCGCATTGCTCCCCGTGCGCGTCGCTCCAGACGAAGTAGGGTTATATGCATTTTCTCACGCCGGCCTCGCTGCTATCAATGTGATTGCCGTTTATGGTGAGAGCCTGAGTGGTCTGCAATATCTGGTCGCCAATGAAGTCCCTACGACCGATACGCTGGCTTGTTTGGAAATCGGTCACTACGAGGCAGGGTTGCCGGTGCGCAATCCGCTCTATACCTACCCTTTCAGTTACACTCCCACCCGAATCAACATGGATTATTCATCCGTGCGATGGGATGCTGCCTATCGTCATGCCAATCCCGACTATCAAGGGCGCCCTTACTTTGACTTAGACCAAAATGGGATTGTCAGCGCCGGAGACTATGTGTTGGGACCTGAGGTCCCTTGGATGTTTGGCAAACGATACTATTCGATCGCCCTGACCAAAGCCCTATGGAAGAACAATATCTTTTCTGCCGAAACTTGGCCAACCGATGTCGCAACGCCACAAGAAGCCGAGCAAGCCTGGCAATTTCGCCAGCCAGTCGAACGTTTCGATGAGATCGATCGCTTACAAAAAGCGAATTTCAAAGTCATGTTAGTTTTTGCCGACCAAGACCATGCCCAGCCTGCGGCCGATAAACCTCACATCCATCAGGCTTTTCAGGGCTTTCGCTTCATTGCCCAGCCCAAGACGACCAATCTACGTTGGGTGCGCCTCAACCCAGACCGCTCTTATGCTGGCTTGTTCGTCTCCGACATTCTCAAATATCCGGATAACCCTGCTAACACCGCACCACCGGATTGGACAGACTTGAGCGGATGGGTTTATCCGTATCAGAGTCGCTTGTTGATGGCACTAGCCGCTGTTGCCGAAATGGCCGACCGCGCTCATACTGGGCGATGGGAACCTAACTTGGGTAACGCTCTTTATCCGAATCCTGTCCCTGCGACACCGCCGCTCACCCCCTAACGCGGTGCCGGCTTTAGCCCGAGCATCTCGGGGGATTCGCCGGCTAGCTCGAGATACATACGGCGGATTTCCATCTCTAAAATTTCGGTGATGCGCTTTCGTTCCCATGCTGCTCGATTCAGCGGGTTGAAAAAGACCGGGTTGCCAACTTGGATTTTGCCCGTTGGGTGAATTGCGATCGGGTAAAAGCCAAGCGCTTGGCCGGTTTCTTTGTACCATAGCTCACCTAGCCGGACGAAAGTATGCCAGAACATGCGCATGCCCGTCTGTGGCTCGGCCGGTAGGAGATTATCCTCGGGAAAGATCAGCAGACATTTTTCTTCCCTTAATCGCTGCAGGCTTAGGCGAAAGGTTTCTTGCATCCGCCCATAATCGCCGCGATAAACAGGGATACAGCCCAATGAGCGCAAGAGCGGAACGGTGATGCGAACCAAAAGACGGGAGAGCCAAAGGCTCCAAGGTGGCTTGAGGCCCAATTGGCGCTCGGTGAAGTCCATATTCAAATAGGCCGCCGCTTTCTGGGGGTCAAGCATGTCGCTGATGGTCCAGGAATAT
This sequence comes from Anaerolineales bacterium, assembly GCA_025056515.1. Classification (GTDB taxonomy): domain Bacteria; phylum Chloroflexota; class Anaerolineae; order Anaerolineales; family Villigracilaceae; genus UBA877. The sequence continues at coordinate 9,973 of JANWWB010000202.1, read as the reverse complement.
AGGCGCAGAGGGATCGAGCAAAAACAGGCAATTGGCCCTAGAGCGTTGAGATGATTGGCAACCAAGACAGCCGGTCCCTTCTTGGGAAGATTCTCTTCGCCGATTAGTTCTCCTCCCCAGGCAAATATATCCAGAAGTCCAACCAAAAGATGATACAGTCGGTCGTTCATAGGTCATCCCAATGTATGTAGCCGAGGGCGGTACTGAAGCGCTTCGGCCAGATGAGACGGCTGAATCGCCTCGCTGCCGGCTAAGTCGGCAATTGTGCGCGCTAACTTCAAAACACGGTGGTAGGCGCGAGCCGAAAGTTGCAGCTGATTCATCGCCGTTTGCATCAACGTTTGCCCGGTTTCATCCAGGACACAGAACTTGCGAATCTCTGCCGGTCGCATATCTGCATTACAGGTGATTCGCCGAGCGACTTCTCTACCCAGACTCTCAAAACGTTTGCGTTGTCTTTCACGCGCTGCTTCGACCCGAGCGCGCACCGCAGCGCTGCTTTCGCTTGGCTTGGCGTAGGCAAGTTTTTGATAGTCCACGCGCGGAGTCTCAATATGGATGTCGATTCGGTCCAGCAGGGGGCCGGAGATGCGCTTCTGGTATTTGGTTACTACAGCCGAGGAACAAGTGCAAGGCTTGACCGGGTCGCCGTAGTAGCCACACGGGCAGGGATTCATGGCAGCCACCAGCTGAAAGTTAGCCGGAAAAGTCAACGAGCCTTGCGCTCGGCTGATGGTGACCACTTTATCCTCCAAAGGTTGACGCAGTACTTCGAGGACGCGCATGCCGAACTCTGGCAATTCATCCAAAAAGAGGACACCATGATGGGCAAGAGAAATTTCACCCGGGTGTGGCCAGTTGCCTCCGCCGACCAGACCGGCATGGCTGATGGTGTGGTGTGGCGCACGAAAAGGTCTCTGGCGGATTAGCGGCGTCTCCGGTGGGAGTTGATCGGCGACTGAATAAATCCGGGTGACATCTAGGGCCTCTTCGATGGTGAGAGGTGGAAGGATACCCGGCAGGGCGCGCGCCATCAGGGTCTTACCGGCGCCGGGCGGGCCGATCATCAAAATGTTATGCCCGCCTGCTGCCGCAACCTCTAGGGCGCGTTTGACGTGTTCTTGCCCCTTAATTTCGCTAAAGTCGGTTAGGGGGACCAAAGGAGGCTCAGGCAACTCGCCTCGTTGGTAGGGCGGAATCGGCTCTTGACCGGTGAGATGGCGATAGAGCTGCGCCAGCGATGAAACCGGAATCACCTCCAGCTCGGGGATGAGTGCAGCTTCGGCGGCATCCATTGCCGGCACGACAATCCGCCGGAAGCCATGTTGCCGCGCGGTAGCGGCCATTGGGAGCACACCGCGCGTGTGGCGTACGCTTCCATCCAAAGAGAGTTCACCGATGACCATCGTCCCCTCAACGGCGTTAGGCGATAACATTCCTGTATAAATCAAAACGCCGAGTGCAATCGGTAAGTCATATGCCGGGCCTTCTTTACGCACTGAGGCCGGTGCCAGGTTGACGACCAGCCTTCGGCGTGGATAAGGGACACCCGCATTGCGCACTGCTGCCTGGACACGTTCTCGACTTTCTTGCACAGCTGCATCCGGCAAACCGACCACCGTCATCCCGGGGACACCCTGGGTGTGGTCTACCTCTACTTCGACCACCACGCCTTCCAAACCGATTACAGCGCAGGAATAGACTCTTGCCAGCATGCTGTAAGTTTAGAACAGGTTGAGAAGAGAGTCAACGGTGTCACGTAGACAACTGCCTATCCAAGCACCCGGTCTGCCTAACCCACCACGCGCAGCTCACGCGGCAGATCGCTCAAACACTCTGCTCCCGTCTCAGTGATCACAATGTTATCTTCGATGCGCACGCCGTTGCGGCCCGGTAGATAGATGCCTGGTTCAATGGTGAAGGCCATGCCTGGTTCCAGAAGTTGCATGTTGTCGTTGCGGATGTATGGCTCTTCGTGCCCTTCGATGCCGATGCCATGACCGGTGCGGTGGATAAAGAAGGCCCCGTAACCGGCTTGCTCGATGACGGTGCGAGCAGCTTGGTCCACTGCGGCGCATGGGATACCAGGGCGGGCGGCCAGTCGACCGGCAGTGTTAGCCTCCTGCACGAGACGGTGAATCTTTTCCTCTTCCGGCTCCAGATCTCCCACTGCAAAGGTGCGTGTTAGGTCGGAGATATAACCATCGCATGTAGCGCCCCAGTCCACCACTAGCAGATCACCTGGCTGAAGCGGACGGTCGGACGGTGTAGCGTGGGGATTGGCGCTGTTCGGGCCGGTAGAGACAATCGGCGCAAACGGCATTTCGGGCTGTGAGCCGTGCCGTAGGAGTTGCATCACCAGTTCGGCAGCTAGTTCCTTCTCCGTCATGCCGATTTTAATGAGCGGAATGGTCGCCTCAAGCGCCGACTGCGCAATGTGCACTGCACGGCGGATTGCGGCTACCTCGTCTGCATCTTTGTGGACTCGCAACCGGCTGACAACCTCTGAAGCATCTGGGAATGCGCAGCTGGGAGCGGCAGCTTGCAAGTAGCGAAACTCCAGAAGTCGCAGAGCGCGCGGCTCGACGCCAATCCGTTTGCCATCCAAGTTCAGCGAGCCAAGCGCAGCGCGGAAGACAGCCTGCCAACCAGCCGGGTCTTCGCCGTAGGGAAAGACGTGTACGGGCAGGCCTTCTACCTTTGGCAGTTCCAGCTCTGGCAGGATAAGCGTCGGCGGGGCGTCGGGCGTGAAGACAGCAACCATGGGGCGTTCCATCATGTGGAAGTGTAGGCCGGTCAAATAAACCAGCGAGGGGCTTGGGTTGAGCGCCAAGGCATCCAAGCCTGAAGTGCGCAGCGAGGCGGAAAGTTGAGCGAGACGAGCGAGATTCATCGAGACTCCATCAGGCGTTTGGACATTTGTCCGCCAAGAGCACAACCAACATCTGTCTGATGTTCAGACTCTCGGCGCGCGGCTTATCAGGGCGAGATGCGGTGAAAGCGTTGCACAAATGCCACCTTGAGAACCCAATCTACCAATCCGGGGGTAATGCTATCGAAGAGGAAGACGAGGCGGTAATACCATGGCAAAATCACTGCCCGGCGCGGATGGGCCGCCAACCAAACAACACGGCGGGCGACTGCCTCAGACGACATGCGTAGGAAGGAAGGCGCTTTGAACTCTTTGAGTGCTTGCCCAGTATGTTGGCCAAACTCGGTCGCTGCTGGGCCGGGGTAAATGCCGGAGACCTTGACGCCAAACGGCGCAACCTCACGGCGCAGGGCGTCGGTGAACCCTCGCACGCCATGTTTGGTAGCAGCATAGACACTATAGAGCGGTGCAGCGATGTACCCGGCTACCGAGGACATGTGGATGATGTGACCTGCACGGCGTGCCAGCATGTGCGGCAAGACTGCGCGCGTGACCAAAATCAGCCCGGTCAGGTTGACAGCAATTTGCGTCTCGATATCGCGTTCGGGGTCAAGATTTTCTAGCCAGTCAAGGCGGCCAAAACCGGCGTTGTTGAAAAGGATGTCGATCTGACCATAAACCTCCAGCACAGTTTTGACCATTCTTTCGACTTCTTCGCGCTGGGCAACATCTACCGGCACAACCAGTGCTTCCCCTCCCATCTCCTCAATCTCTTTGGCGAGCGCTTGCAGCCGGTCAAGACGGCGAGCCGCTAAGGCAACCCGACAACCTTCTCGAGCAAAAAGACGCGCCGCATCGGCCCCAAACCCAGATGAAGCACCGGTAATCAGCACGACTTTCCCTTTCAATGTCTCACCCATAGCTAACTCTCCCAAGAGAGCAGAAGTTTTTTGTGCAAACAGTAAACAACCCAAAAAAGCGGTTACCCAAATGACATTTCTAGAGTCTCATGGTCGGTTGTTATGGAGCCTAGCGTCAGGGCTGCCTTACTCGTCTTCCTGTTCCTGGTCATCCGAGCGGCGTCGCGGGCGAGGGGGTTCAACCACGGCTTCGGGCAAGAGCGCCGTTTCGACCACTTCGTCCATGTGTTTGACCAGTTTAATGTCCAAGTCAGCGCGTACCCGTTTGGGCAAATCAACCAGGTCTTTTGAGTTCTTCTCGGGCAAGATGACCACCTTCAGACCGGCACGGTGGGCAGCCAAGACCTTCTCACGCACGCCACCAATCGGTAGCACGCGCCCTCGCAAAGTGATCTCACCTGTCATCCCCACATCGCGTCGCACCGGTCGTCCCGTCAATGCGGATAACATCGCTGTCGCCATGGTAATCCCTGCCGAAGGACCGTCCTTGGGGATAGCGCCCTCTGGAACGTGGATGTGGATATCCATTCGCTCAAAGACCTCAAAATCAATCCCGAAACGTTCGGCGCGTGACTTGATGTAAGTTAGCGCGGCTTGCCCTGATTCCTGCATCACCTCACCCAGCTGACCGGTCATCTGCAAACTGCCTTTGCCATCGAAAACGGCTACTTCCACTGCCATAATCTCGCCGCCGTTTTCAGTCCAAGCTAGGCTGGTTGCCACACCGACTTCGTCCTGGCGCTCGGCCTCCGTCTGAAAATACTGTTGGGGACCGAGAAACTTGCTTACCAGCGGCGCAGTAATCAGGGTTGGATACCTCTTGCCTTCCGCTTTCCGGCGCGCCACTTTACGGCAAATGCGACCGATCTCTCGTTCCAAATTGCGCACGCCTGCCTCGTAGGTATATTCGCGGATGATTCGTTGTAATGCCTGAGGCGCAAAGCGCAGACCCACCTCCTCAATCCCGCTTTCTTCAATCTGGCGAGGGATGAGGAAGCGATTGGCAATGATGAGTTTTTCCTCCTCGATATAGCCCGGGAATTCGATGACCTCTAGGCGGTCGAGCAAAGCTGGAGGAATGGTCATGAGCGTGTTGGCTGTGGTGATGAAGATGACCTTTGAAAGGTCGAAATCCAGTTCGAGATAGTGATCGCTGAAGGCATGGTTCTGCTCCGGGTCGAGCACTTCAAGCAGAGCCGAAGCAGGGTCGCCGCGGAAGTCCTGACCGAGTTTGTCAATCTCATCCAGCATAAAGAGAGGGTTGGCCGAACCGGCGCGCTTCATCGTCTGGATGATGCGTCCGGGGAGAGCACCGATATAGGTGCGGCGGTGACCGCGGATTTCTGCCTCGTCGCGCACACCGCCGAGCGAGACGCGCACAAACTTACGTCCGAGCGCCTCGGCAATCGACTTGCCCAGCGAGGTCTTGCCGGTGCCGGGCGGCCCGACAAAGCACAAAATCGGCTGGCGCTCCTTCTTTGGTTTGAGTGAACGAACAGCAATGTACTCCAAGATACGCTCTTTTGCCTTCTTCAGACCATAGTGATGGCGGTCGAGCACTTCGGCAGCGTGGCGCACATCCAGATTGTCTTCTGTATAAACCAACCATGGCAGGTCCAAAATCCAATCTAGATAGGTGCGGATGATGCCGACTTCTGGCGCCATCGGAGGCATTTGATTCAGGCGTTCTACTTCGCGCAGCGCAGTCTGGCGAACGACATCCGGCAGGGCAGCTTCCTCGATGCGCTTGCGTAACTCTCCAATGTCACGCGTCCAGACATCGCTCTCGCCCAATTCGCTTTGGATAGCCTTCATTTGCTCGCGCAGGTAAAATTCACGTTGCGACCGGTCTACTTCCGACTGGACGCGCGAGTGAATCTCGTCTTCCAGTTCCAGCACATCCACTTCTTGGGCCAAGAGTTTGTTGACCTGTTGAAGGCGCTGGCGCGGGTCGGTTATGAGCAAAATAGTATGACGCTCGCTCAGGTCAAGCGGCAGAGCGGAAGCAATCATATCGGCCAGCCAGCCTGGCTCGGAGATATTCAGAGCGAAAAGGTGAGCCTCTTCGGGGATGGAACGGTTAAGCTGTACGCAACGCTCAAACAAGTCCAACGCCGAGCGCATCAACGCCCGTAGCGTGCGGTCAACTTTGGTCGGTTCTTGAATCACGCGAGCGCGCACGCGCATCACCGGCTTGAGACGGGTGAACTGGACGACCTCCACACGACGACGTCCCTGTGCCAGGGCAGAGTATGAACCATCTGGCATCGTCAGTAGACGACCTACAGCCAGTTCAACGCCGATTTCTAGAAAATCTTGTGGCCCGGGGAACTCCACTTGGGGGTCACGCTGCGAGAGACCGATGACGGTTTGATTGCGCTCTTGCGCTTCTTGAATTGCTTGAATCGAGGCCTCCCTCCCCAAGAAAATGGGGGTGACCATATTCGGATAAATCACCAAGTCGCGCAGCGGCAAGACTAACGCTTCAATACACCCGTCTTCATCGGGGGTGGCGTTTGGAATACGGTAAAGTTCCTCAGTGCGCTGTGAAAAGGCAGGGTTAAAGCCATCTTCATCGTCAAAGAAAGACCAATCGTTTGGCATAGAATCCTCTACTTTTCAACCGACTTAGAGGCCGATTGAGCCATGCGATGTTCCCAAGCGGTTTTGACCTCGGCGGTAGAAAAAATGCTTCCTGCCACCAAGAGAAGCGCGTTGTCCGCCTCCGAGAGGGCAAGCGCGCGCTCCAGGCCGGCTTCCACTGTTGGCGCCGCTTCAGCGTTCACCCCTAGGCGCTTGGCCGTCTCAACAATTGTCTCGGCTTCCAAGGCACGCGGATGGCTGGAGCGGATGGCCACGAGATGACCAAGACGCGGCGCAATTTGTGCCAACATGGCCGGAAACACCTTGTCTCGCGAAACGCCCATGAGGAGCACGATTGGACGGCCTGGATAGTACTCATCAAGCGTCTGGCGCAGGCGCAGGAATGAATCTTCGTTATGGGCAACGTCGAAGATAAGCGGCGGTTCGCGACGAGCAATTTCAAAGCGACATGGCCACCGCACGGAAGCAAAGCCCTCCCAAATCCCTTGCTCCGATACCTGCAAGCCGGAGCGTTTTAGGGCGGCGTAAGCCGTGGCCGCATTTTCCACCTGGTGCAAACCCAGTAAGGGGATGCGCAGTATAACCGATTTTTCGGCGTCTTTCGAATCAACGATCGAAAATGTCTGCCCTTCAAGAGAATGCTCCAGAGGCTGGTAAAGTACATCTCGGCCGACAAGCGTAAAGGGCGAGCCACGCTCGGCAGCAATCCGCACCAACACTTCCAGCGCTTCTTCCTTTTGGGGCGAGGAGACGACCGGCACGCCGGGTTTAATGATGCCACCTTTTTCTGCCGCAATCTGGGCCAAAGTATCGCCCAAAACGAACATATGGTCATAGGAAATGGATGTTATGACGGCTACGTTCGGCTCAACGACATTCGTCGCATCCAGACGACCGCCCAGCCCGACCTCGATGACCGCAGCATCGGCTTGTTCTTGCGCAAAGTAGAGAAAGGCCAAAGCGGTCGTAATCTCAAACGTTGTGATTTTTTCAATTCCTTCTACATGCGGACGGATTTCCTCCACCAGGGCAGCCAAACGCCCATGGGGAATCGGCACACCGTTCAGCTGGATGCGCTCGGCGTAGTCTTGCAAATGGGGCGAGGTGTATAGGCCGGTGCGATACCCGGCCGCAGTCAACGCTGAGGCCAAGAGGGCCGAGGTGGAGCCTTTACCTTTCGTCCCAGCCACGTGCAAAATCGGATACCGCCGATGGGGATTGCCCAACCTAGCCAACAAAGTTCGCACTCGTTCTAATTTGAATTCAGCTTTGGCTAAGTCGGTTTCCTTTTTCAGGCTATAATCAATAAAAGAGTAAAGATAGTCAAGTGCTCGATTGTAGGCAAGTTCTTCGTTGTCCATAGCGGAATGATTGTAAATCGGATTGCAGAAAACGTAAATGAGGGATGACCCAAAAGTTTCCAACAACGTTGTTGGTAGCATGAGGGAGGCTATCTACAGCCTGAAGCTGAGATGTACCTCATGCCAATTCAATGCTCTCCCTTAGCTTGCCAAACAAGGCAAAGAACGAATTTAGTGGTCAAAGAGAGGATATGCTTTGCCTTTGGTTCAGAAGTGCGGGAGGCTGATCAAGGATAGCAAAGAGCAAATCTTATGGTTGGCACGCTGTTATTGCACCTCTTACTGCCCGGTTGTGTCTCTTTGAAGGAGAAACGTAGTCGGCTGAAGCCTTTCCTGCATCGGTTGCATCGGGAGTTCAATCTCTCGGTTGCCGAGACCGACCTGCAGGACCATTGGCAAGAGGCGATTGTGTTGTGTGCTATGGCAGGGAATGGCAGAGCGTACCTGGAATCGGCGCTTGAAACGGTCAGCCGCTGGAGCCGCCTCCATTGGGAAGGAGAGATCCTGGAAGCAAAAATCGAAATCCTCTAAGTTTTGCTCAGGAGGTTCAAGCATGGAACTCAAGTTGAAAGACAAAGTTGCCTTGGTGACGGGTGCATCGCGAGGGTTAGGATATGCTGTTGCGCTTGGTTTGGCGCGCGAAGGTTGCCGTCTGGCTATCAACAGCCGAGAAGAGGCGAGAATCTCCGCCGCGGCGGAGAAACTTCGCCAAGAGACTGGAGCAGAAGTCCTGGCTTTGGCAGGTGATGTAACCAACCCTGAGGTCCCCATCTCTCTGGTTGAAGCAACCGTGCGCGCCTTTGGCGGCTTAGATTTATTGGTGACCAATGCTGGCGGCCCTCCACCAGGAACCTTTGAATCGTTCGACGACGCCACCTGGCAAAAGGCGATTGACCTTTCGCTCATGAGCCATGTGCGCTTGATTCGGGCAGCGCTTCCTTATCTGCGCCAGTCCAAAGCTGCTAGTGTGCTCACTGTGACCTCCTATTCGGTCAAACAACCTATCCCGAATTTGGTCCTTTCGAATAGTATTCGTGCTGCTACTGTTGGCTTGACCAAGAGCTTGGCTCTGGAATTGGGGCGCGAGGGCATCCGCTTCAACTCTATTCTGCCCGCTTGGACCGAAACCGAGCGTGTCCTAGAATTGATGGCTTTTCGCGCTCGACAAAATGGCACAACTGTGGAAGAAGAGATAGCCCGTCAGGCTAAAGATAGCCCTCTTGGGCGAATGGGAACCCCAGAAGAGTTTGCGAATGCTGCGGTCTTTTTGCTCTCTCCTGCCGCAAGTTATATCACCGGTGTTATGTTGACGGTGGACGGAGGAATGTACAAGGGAACATTGTAAAGCAGGAATCAGAGCTTTGTAAGGAACGATTGAGCCGCCCTGGCCTCCGTGCCCGGAGATAAATTTCTGGACAATTGGACAAAGTCTGCTCAAGCGGATTGAAGCGCCAGATTACCGTCTCAAGACGGCATAATCATGTCCGGCCGGACTGCCCGAAAACATTTCGCCCACGGCAGCTCACCTCTGGCGCTTTGCAGTTTCGAGGGAAGGGGGAGACTTGGCCTGGATGTTCGCTGTTTTTGGCGGGCTTTTGCGAATTTTCCCTTTCTCGCTTCTCCACACCTAAGGCTAGAAGATGGCAAAGAGGAGGCTGGAGGTGGTGGAATTTTGCCACTGTGGTGGGAAAACGTGCCCTTACCACCGGATACTGCTCAACCTAAAAGTCTGATCATCGGTGGAGTATAACTTGAGAGCACGAGATATGCTCTTTTGCTTCTCAGGCACATAAGCTACAACGTCGCTGCCCCTACTCGATTTCTCTCCAAGTTGATTTGTCTTGTTGGTCGCTTGTCCTGCATCTGTCTGGCACTAAACATGCGGGCAAGGCAATCGTAGAGACACAGAAACGGAAAGAAACCACAAAGACATGGAATGGAAGGGATAAGCCGCTTCCTTTGCGACTCGGTATTTCGGTGGTTTACTTTTGCAATCAGAGCCGGTGAAGAGAAAACGATTCTCCTCAAAGACCATGGCGTAATTGAGAGCGATTTTGAATTACCAGGACTTTTTCGATCTGCTCTTTACCCTTTCAGGATACCCAGAAGCTCTCTTTCACATTCACATTTTTTGTAAACCTATATAGGGGATGTAGTTGCAAGGCCATCGATAGGCTTATATAATCGGGATACTTGTTATGAATAAACCGACTTTT
>JANWWB010000200.1 GCA_025056515.1 Anaerolineales bacterium | reverse complement strand
GAAGCAATAATGTTGAAGAGAAGGAAGATGACGCTGAAACCCGTTACAAAGAACAGACCGTGTAGAAAAGTGAGCCAGCGGTTTTGAGCTTGATTCTCACCGCCCGCAGCGCGTCCACCAAGATAACCGATATACGCCGGGACCAATGAGAGCACACAGGGGGATAAAAAAGAAGCCAAACCGGCAAGAAAGGCCAGGCCGACAGTAACATCGTAGAAGCTCATGCTGCACCCTAAAAAACATTATCGACAACGATTACGCGTGTGCTACCACTACGCCAGTCGGTCCAAGTCAATTCACCAGGCTCCAGCGAGACAGTAGGATGGCACCAGCGGAAAATCCACTTAGCATCTTCTGGGCGGCAATTGACACACCCATGCGAACGAGGAAAGCCAAAGTCATTGTGAGCAGTTGTCGCATGAATAGCAACCCCATTGCCGACAAAAAGCGTCGTCCAGGAGATACCGGGCAATTCATAGCTGGCATTCTCTGCAGTATTCGACATGCGCACAGAAATCAATTTGCGCCAGATAGAATGATTGCCCAAGGGCGTGCTGCCTGTCCCCGCACCGGTTGAGACGCGACAGAAAAAGACCTCGCGCTCTTCCTCATAGCAAGAAAGCGTTTGGTAGGTGAGATTGACCACAATTTTCTTGGTCGCCGGATCCACATCTGGATGGATAGGAGCGACATCCTCCTCGGTTAGAGGACGAAAAGCGGTCGCATCTGCCCAAAAGAGGTCACCAGGATTGCCGTAGCGCTCGTTGACGCGATATTGCACTCGACCGTCATCGAGGACCCGAATTTGGTCAATCCACATGACCTGGTGATAATACAAGCGCGGCTGCAACTGATAAGCAACATGATCGCGCACCCAAGCCGAGACAGGAGCCGGATTGGCAATCGCCAAATCGACATATGGAACGGTTACTTCTGCCCAAAAGCCCTTTTTGCCCTCTGGCATAGAAGTGAGAGGGACATTCGGTTGATTACGACAAGGCTGGAGATAGCGCGCACGCAGGTAACCTTCGGGGGTCTCCACCCAGCGTTGACTTGGAACATCAAACGACACCGTTTCAGCCGGCACTTCGCGAATCCACGTAAAAACCTCATCCCGATACACCTTGCGCACAACGCTGGCAGTAACGCTAGGCCGGCTGCGCAATTCAATCATCCCCCCCGCTAAGTTAACATCTGCCGCACAATTCCGGCCAAGCAATTCCCCTGGAGGAAACTCGGGAAGCGGGCGAGGCGTCGAGAGCGCCTCCCATACTTGCGGGGGCAGGGCAAGCGCCCCAAGCCCAAGAGCAGATAGCTTAAGAAAATCGCGCCGTGAGAGAGAAGAACGTTCCGAGCTCATAACGACAAGGATACCCGCAAACTGACAAGGAGTCAACCGACGAATGAGACTCGTATTAATAATACAAAACCTTCAGCAGAAAACGTCTTATTCGTTGGCAAAGAAGCGCTCCAGTGCCTTCACGCACTCTCTGCCGACTTTATGGCCTCCTTCCGTTTCGCAATAGTGCAGGCGAACACCAACTTCGGCAAGGATACGACTGGCCGTGCGCGCCCGTTCAACCGACACAAGTTCATCGTCCCGACCATGCGCAATAAAGACTTCTTTGCCGGCTAACGCTGTAAGGTGCGCCTCAGCCCCCAAAGGCAAAAAGCCCGCTAGGGCGGCTATCCGTCTGACGCGCTCTGGGAAAAGCATGCCCAGCGTGTAGGCCAGCGCCCCTCCCTGGCTAAACCCGACGACATCAAAGGTGAAGAAATCGGCGCCAGAGACGGTCTTCCAATCATCCAGGAAGCACATCAACATTTCCGCAGCCGGGCGTAAGTCTTCGAAGACCGGAAACCCCCAAGTCCCCGGGCGCATCTCTCGCCAAGAATACCCTCCTTCCGCAACAGGATAGGGAGCGCGAGGGAGAAGCACGGTGAAATCGGAAGCCATGCGTTCAGCGAAGAACCACATCGAGTTTTCATCGCCCGTCCAACCGTGAAGCATTAAAGCCAAACGCGCCGGTTCACGCTGCGCCGGGCGAAGGCGATAGGTCCATCCATTCAAGGTATGAGGAGGTTCAGTCGGAATTCGCACGTTTCACCAACCAGTCAAGAAATAGGAAGAGCAGAAACACCAATAAAAGTGGCGTGAGTCCGAGGAGGATACAGGTCAAGCCTAAAAGAGCTGCTTCGCGCCCATAGAAGAGATCAATTAGACCGCCGCCAACCACCAGAAGCAAAATCAAACCGCCAAGGACCAGGCGGGTATACGTCTGACGAGCGTAGCGGCGCAAATCCCGGCTCATAAACGCAACCGCTTAGGCTGAGAGCGTCGAAAGAGACGGCGTCTTACTCGTCTCACCCAAGAAACGCTGCGGCGCAGCTCAGGGAGAGCAGTCTCGGCTGCTCTCTCTCCACGACGAATCACATCGGCTACATCCACTTGATCAAGCAAGCCAATGTGGCTTACATCCGGTCGAATGATAACCTCGGGTTCTTCTAATTCTAAGCGAAGTTCGGTCAACATGCGCGCCCCAATGTCAACCGAGGCAGCGAAGACGCGAAAGGCCTGGGCGATGCGTGTTTGGGTAAGGCGACGCAAGATAGGGATGGGAAGCGGAACCGGCAAGGGCAATTTCTCCAAGTCAATCGCCGGTTCCGTGCGAGGGGTCAGGGCAACGGCTACGACAGGCAAAGCAGGGGCGAGATGGCGCGCAACCGAAACCGGCACCGGGTCAAGCACGCCTCCATCCACCAATTCGTGACCGCCCAAGATTTTAGGCGGGAACACGCCCGGCACAGCAATCGTCGCCAAGATGGCATCCACAACAAGGCCATCGTTGAGGAGGACTTCGCGGCCAGAGCGCACATCTACCGCAGTGAGAGCGCAAGGGATGCGCAAATCCGAAAACGTGCGCTCACCTAGCAACTCATGGAGGACGCGCCGTGCCCCGGCCAAACCAAGCAAACCAGGGCCATCTTCTTCATCGCGAGAATAAAGACGGGCTGCATCAAGTTTGAGAAACCGGTTTTCCATCTCCTCGGGTGAATAACCGGCCGCATAGAGAGCGGCAATGATACCCCCAGCGCTTGTCCCGGCCACGGCACGGATACGAAAGCCCTCGCGTTCCAGAACACGCAGGACTCCCACATGCGCATACCCGCGCGATCCTCCGCCTCCCAACGCCAATGTAATTTCCATCGTCATTCCTCCAAAACGAGGATTATACCGAGTTCAAGGCAAATGTGGCAAAGCGAACTTATCACTCGTTTCTAACATACCTTCGGCAAGTGCACACAATGTACAATCCAGCACGAGATACACATCCTATTCTAGCCAACCGTAACTCACCAAAGCCATCCAACACCTCTTTCTCAACAAGAGGGACACAGCAACCGAAGGGGAAATATTTAGATAAATTTTACAGAAATTATGTAAAATAAAAACATCAGGAGGTACCCACGATGAAAACCAAACTCCACGCCTCAATTCAGAGGCAATTTCTCTTTCCGAGCTTAGTACTGGCATTGTTTATATTCGCTGCCGCCTGCGCCCCGAAAGTCACTCCACCGCCTACGCCAACCCCTCGACCCCCTTCTCCCACAGCTACCCCTGTTGCCATTGACACCCCACCAACAGAGCCATATCCCACCCTTGCTCTTCTGCCTTCTCCGACAGTAACACCCCGCGGCAATGAACTGGTCGCAACCGATCCTTCAACGGTTCGACTAGCTTCTGGTCAATTACAGCTCATCGAATTCTTCCGCTTCACCTGAGGGGCCTGCCGCTTCATGGCGCCCATCGTGCATGGGCTGGAAGCCGAGTATTACGGCAAAATCCAATTCGTATACCTGGATGCCGGCGACCCGAAAACAAAAGAATTTCAGCAGGCTCTGGGCTTCCGCGTACAACCCGCCTTTTATCTCCTAGATGGTGAAGGACGCATCTTGAAACAGTGGATAGGAATAGTCTCTGCCGAAGAATTTCGAGAAGCCTTCGATCAGGCGCTTTCCAGTCAACCGTAAGACTTTCCAGACGAAAAAACGCCCCATGCTTTTGTCAGGTGCATGGGGCATTTCGCTCTACGAGGAGCCAGACTCTCAGTCAATCAGATACTTCTTTTTCCATTCAAACAGCTTGTTGAGCGCCTCGATAGGAGAAAGAGTATTAATATCCAGATGACGTAATTCCTCCAACAACGGATTGGTCTCTGGAAAGAGTGCCAGTTGACGAGCCGCCATCGGATTGATGCGCACTGCCCGGCCTGACGATTTCTCCAACTCCTGCAAGATCTCATTCGCCCGTTGAATGACCGGCCGCGGCAGGCCTGCCAATTGCGCTACATGAATGCCATACGAACGATCGGCGCCGCCGGGGACGATTTTATGCAAGAAAACCACTTTGCCGTCGGCTTCGGTCACGGCAACGTTGTAATTCCGGACACCCGGCAGCAGCTCGGCCAATTGAGTAAGCTCGTGATAGTGAGTGGCAAAGAGTGTTTTTGCGCGTAAGCGTGGATGGTTGTGGATATACTCCACAACCGCCCAGGCAATCGAGACGCCGTCATAGGTGCTTGTGCCACGCCCGATTTCGTCCAAGATGAGAAGCGAACGCGGCGTAGCGTGATGCAGGATATTCGCCGCTTCTACCATCTCAACCATGAACGTAGACTGCCCGGCATGAATTTCGTCTTGAGCGCCGATACGGGTGAAAATGCGGTCTACCACTCCCACGCGTGCCGATGCCGCCGGGACAAACGAACCAATCTGTGCCATGAGAACAATAAGCGCCGCTTGGCGAAGATAGGTGGATTTGCCAGACATATTCGGCCCAGTGATGATGCGCACCACCTCACCTGGTTCAAAGACAATGTCATTCGGGACAAAACGTTCCCCCTGCAAGGTCTGTTCAACCACCGGATGGCGGCCATCTCGGATATCAAGGATAGCCTCATCCACCACTTCAGGGCGGACATAGCCGCCCAAAGCAGCCACCTCAGCTAAGGATGCCAGGACATCCAGCTCAGCAAGAGCACGTGCCGTTGTCAGCAAGCGCGGCGCCGATTTAGCTAACATGGCACAAACTTCCTTAAACAAGCGTTGTTCCAGTTCGCGAATGCGTTCCTCGGCATTCAGCACAAGCGTCTCATATTCTTTCATCTCTGGGGTGATGAAACGCTCGGCATTGACTAAAGTCTGTTTACGGATGTAATCCGGCGGAACGTTCGCCGCTTGCCCAGTCGAGACCTCAATATAATAGCCGAAGACTTTGTTGTAACCCACCTTGAGCGTTTTGATGCCGGTGCGGGCACGTTCAACCGCCTCCAGATTGTTAATCCATTCGCGAGCATGTTGAGAGGCTTGA
>JANWWB010000122.1 GCA_025056515.1 Anaerolineales bacterium | reverse complement strand
CAGTCGCTTGCTGATTTCTGGCGGAACATCCTCTAGGTCATATTGGTTGCGCTTAGGCAGGATGACAGTTGTGAGTCCAGCACGATAGGCGGCCAACATCTTCTCTTTGATGCCTCCCACCGGCATCACTTGGCCGCGCAGGGTAATTTCGCCGGTCATGCCGATTCCCTTTTTGACCGGACGACCCGTGAGCAGAGAAACCAAGGCAGTAGCGATGGTCACTCCGGCTGAAGGACCATCCTTGGGTTGCGCGCCGGCGGGAATATGGAGGTGGATATCGGTCTTGTCAAAGAAGTCAGGTGAAAGGCCAAGTTTATCGGCATGTGAACGGATGTAAGAGAGAGCCGCGCGTGCGGATTCCTGCATTACGTTGCCAACCGAGCCGGTGATCTGGAAGCCTTTACCGCCAGGCATTTGGGTCGCTTCGATGAAGAGGATATCCCCGCCGAAAGGCGTCCAAGCTAACCCAGGCACCACGCCTGGAATCGAGGCCCGTTCGCTGATTTCTTCGGCTTCCATATAGAGAGGATGTCCTAACAGAGAACGAACCTTCGATGGTGTGATGCGCGCTTTTTGTTGTTTTCCTTCGGCAATGTTCGTACCGACCTTGCGACAAATGGCGCCTATTTTACGTTCCAAATTGCGTACACCCGCTTCGCGTGTGTACTGTTCAATAATCATCTGAAGCGCTTTACGTGTGAACTTGATTTCCTCGGGCTGTAATCCGTTTTCACGAATCTGGCGCGGGATAAGGTAGCGTTGAGCGATTTGGATTTTCTCGTTGAGTGTGTAGCCGGAAATTTGAATGACCTCCATCCGGTCGAGGAGCGGCCCTGGGATGGTCTCGAGGGTGTTGGCTGTGGTGATGAAAAAGACCTGGGAGAGGTCAAAGGCGACTTCCAAGTAGTTATCGCGAAATTCGCTATTCTGCTCGGGGTCGAGTACTTCAAGGAGCGCCGAAGCTGGGTCACCGTGAAAGTCAAAGGTCAGTTTGTCAATTTCATCGAGCATGAAAACAGGATTCCGGGATTCGACCCGGCGCAGGGATTGCAAAATGCGTCCGGGCATAGCGCCAATGTAGGTTCGGCGATGGCCGCGTATTTCAGCCTCATCGCGCAGCCCACCCAACGAGGCGCGCACAAACTTGCGTCCCAGAGCGCGGGCAATCGATTGGCCAAGTGAGGTCTTACCAACCCCTGGCGGCCCGACAAAGCACAGAATAACACCTTCCCGTTCGCGTCGTATCGAATCCCGCAGCGGCTCTTGAGCTTCTGGCGAGGTCTGTGCTTTGCGCTCTAAGCGCAACTTACGAATCGCTAGAAACTCAAGGATGCGCTCTTTGACATCCTCTAGGCCGTAGTGGTCTTCGTCCAACACCTGGCGAGCGTGCGCAATATCCAGATTATCCTCAGTGACCATGCTCCATGGGAGAGAAACCAACCAGTCTAGATAGGTGCGGATGACTCCGTACTCAGCCGCAGCGCTCGGCAAGCGGCTCATTCGATCAAGCTCACGGCGCGCCATCTTTTCGGCTTCTTCGGGCATTTTGGCCGCCTCAATGCGTTGACGAAACTCTTCGATTTCTGCCGCTTGTTCATCTTTCTCGCCAAGCTCTTTTTGGATGGCTTTCAGCTGTTCGCGCAAGAAGTATTCGCGCTGCATTTTTTCGATTTCCGAGCGCGCCTCACTCTGAATCTTAGCCCCTAATTGCAGAATCTCGATTTCATGGGTCAGAAGATCGAGCAGTTTTTGTAGCTTTGCGGAGGCGGAATCGAACTCTAGAATTGCCTGTGCATCGCTCAATTCCATCCGCTGGAAGTTTGCCACCGTATAAGCTGTCTGGAGCGGGTCTTCCAAGGCGCTAATCGAAGCAACCAATTCGCGCGGAATTGAGGGCGAAAGCTGAGCTATTTGCTCAAACTGATCACGCACAGCGCGAGCCAACGCTTCAATCTCAATCCCGCTTTCAACTGTCTCGGGTATCAGCTCGATACGCGCCTTCAAGTAAGGTTCTTCAGCAACATATTCGACTACGCGAAAGCGCAGAACACCTTGCACCAACAAGCGAATAGTATTATCGGGAGCACGGAAGAGGCGATGAACGACCGCTACCGTCCCAACCGAGAAAAGGTCGGCCGGACCTGGACTCTCTTGCTCTGGATTTTTGGCAGCAACCAGGCCGATAAGGCGTTCTGACGTGCTGGAGACATCGTCAATCAGCCGAATCGAGCGAGGTTGACCAATGGTAAGAGGGACGGCCGTCTGTGGATAAACCACCAAGCCTCGCAGCGGTAAGATGGGCAAGATTTGCGGAATCTTGCTCTCTTCCTCTGTTTGCTCTTGCGATGGCTCGTTGCTATCCTTTTTTTGTTGCAATAAGCTAAAAATTGAGGGCAGGAAGAGGCTCTCTCCCCACCACTCCATTTCCTCCTCTGAATCGAAGGAGTCAAAGGGTTGAGATGTCCAACGCCAAGCAGTCATGATGTTTATCCACGCACTATCTTAATTTCAGTAGTTTTTTGTTTAGGTAAAACAACTGTCAGGAAACCGTCTTCGTATTCGGCTGTAGTCCGTTCGAGGTCTAACCCCCGAGGGAGTGCAACGGATGTGCTAAATTCTCCATAACGTATTTCCATCTGATGATAAGCGCGTTTTTCCGGCGAATCGTAGCGGGTTCCGCTGATCATCAAGACATTATCTTGAATCTGCACATTGAAATCCCCGGCAGCAATCCCTGCAACTTCAACACGCACAACCAGAGCATTTTCGGTCTCATAGACATCGGTCGGAGGGCTCCATGCATATTGCCGGATATTGACCTGCCAACCAGCCATTTGCAACAGCTGGAGCCGTTTACCGGCAAGATCGGATGATTGCATACGACCTCCTTAGCCTACCAAAGCGGATTGCGCAGCTTGTAATACAGCCTGATAGTTCGGCTCAAGGCCTAGAGCGGGAAGATATTCGGTATAGACGATACGGTCATTCCGGTCAACAACAAAGACTGCCCGCCGCAGCAAACGTGCTTCTTCGATCAGACAGCCGTATTTCTCACCAAAATCCGCCTGCATATGATCGGAAAGGACAATCACGCGGTCAATACCCGCTGCGCCGCACCAACGTTTTTGGGCAAAAGGCAAATCCATGCTGATCACCAAAATGACGATATCTTCGCTCAGCGAGGCGGCTTCCTGATTGAAGCGCCGGGTTTCTCGGTCGCAGACTTCAGTATCGAGCGAAGGGACGGCAGCGATGATGCGCACTTTACCTGCCGTCTGCGCCAGTCCTTGAAACGGCTCCCAATTTTGCGTTTGGACAACGAACTCCGGGGCGAGATCACCTGGCTTGACATCGTCACCGATAATCGTGGCGTCCTTCCCTTTGAACTGAATCAACCCAGATCTCCTGATCATGATTCTACCTCCATAAGAACTATCCCTGTTGTATACAAGTTGTACGATGAGCGCCCCTGGCGCGGGTCGAACGCGCAACCTACTGCTTAGAAGGCAGGTGCTCTGTCCATTGAGCTACAGGGGCGTCTTGACTACAAACGCATCGGTCGAACTCCTTTGTAAACTCGTGGTCCTGACAGAGTCTTCAAGATAATATCTGCCGGACGGTTGAGCGCGCGACTCATCTCTTCAACGGTCATCGGACGATTGCCGTTTGCCAGTAGCAGTCGAAACACGGCTTCAACCAGAGTTGTCCGACTATTCACAAACCCAGGTTGGCGGGCGCAATGGGCGGAGAGAGTCATTTGTAAGGCATCCATGGAGCTCACTTCTGCCGTTTCTGGGTCTACCCAGTCAATTTGCTGGTCTTGCGAGGCGCTGGTGGCGAATAGCGCTTGATGTTCTGGACATAGCATATCGTACAAATCGACGCGCCAATTCGCGTCCATGGAACTCCACCATGAGAAGTCAATGTGAAAAGGAGTCTGGACGGTTGGCTTCAGCAAACTTGATTTCAATGGCTCATTCATACGCCTCCTCCGCTTCACCGATTCGGAAATACAAGTCGCCGATGTGACGGTAATTCGGGTTCTGGGTCAGCAAGGCTAAGAGCAACCCTGGCGGACAACGGCGAATGACATTCAGCGCCGCATATAACTCGGAAGCATGGACATGGCCTTGTACATTCAGGCGGCTCAAATCGCGCATGACAGTTTCTACCAGTTTCTCCATCGGCAAGCGTTGGCGGGTGATTTTTTCGCGGGCTTCATCCACGCCAGCAACATCTGGCACCACAAGCAACATACGTTCGTTAAATTCAAAACCCAAATTGTGCTTGACCGTGGCAAAGACCAGTTCACCATCCGAACCAACTAAGACGGTACGCACCCAATCGCGCACCGGGCGGCGCAGCTTGGCTTCTACTACCACTTGTCCGGGCTTGCCGCGACGGAGGGTGATCAAACTACCTGGAAAGAGACCGTATTTTTTATACAAGGTGCTCAAACCGACCACATACCCATGCGGACGAACCACCCAAGCGGTGGTCTCTTCTTTGGTGTGAGCATCCACGACCCGGAAGAGGACGCGCGGCGATTCATAAGCGGTTGGGAAAAGCCCACGCGTGCGCGCTGAAATCGGCAAAGTTCCAGCGCGCCAATGAGGATAAGTTAATACAATCGTGACCTCCGAGACCGCCGGTGCGTTTCCTGCAGAGAGCAAAGGCGATAACTCATCATCGAGAGAGGCTTCAAAAGCCAACATCTCTTGGGTCAGGACAGAACGGTCATACGGGATATCTGTATAGCGCAGCCAGGGGGGTGGCTGTTGAACATCTTCTGGCTCCATACGCCGCAAGTACCACCACACCTGCCCCGCTGGACCGACCTCGTCAAAGCGCTCATCTTCTTGCAAAGCATAGTTCATAGAAAATTCAAGCAACTTAGGGTTGACACCCGCAGGCAGTTCAATCTGTTCAATCAAAGCTGAGGTTGGCAAAGGTCCACCTTGCTTTTCGTCTAGGATTGCTTCTGCTAGATTCAGATGTCCGGTATTCACGTCGATGAGCAAAGCGCGTGGAAACCAGCGTCCAGCGATTCGCACCAAACCATCGGCTTTCTGTAGACCGAGGCGAATCCCCTCTTCGATTTTGTCGCCAAACAGCTTGAGAATTTGCTCAACACGAATTGGCTTTTCTTCCACGGTTTCTTTTGGTAGCTGGTTCAATTTATGTTCGGCTAAGCGAGCCGCAAATCTTTTGCTGGTTCCATCTTCAAAAAGAACTTCGATTACGTCAAAATCGCCAAGGTCGGGATTCGACCCAGGCCGAACATGTACGACCTCTGCTTTCTTCCAGCCAAGTGAAGGAAAGACGATTTTCTCCCCAACGTGGTACGTCTCTTTTGGGAAATAAATGCGACGACCGGCTTGGCGGTGTGCCAATCGCTCCTCGCGTTCCCGTTGGAGCCTTTGTTCCACCACAAGCGGTGCAAGCTCTGCCTCAGTCAACGGCGTTTCTACTTCGAATAGATAGTTGTTGATGAAATCAAGATCGGCTTGTGAAAGGGAAAAGTCCTTCCATGCGTCGAGAGAAAGGTTTTCGGAGTCGTTCATACAACCCTTTTGATAGGAGAAATGCCCAAGAAAAAAGAGTTTTTTAGCTTCTCTATTATACCCCACCTTGACAGTCCCTTTTGCATGGCTTACGATTGCTTCTGGAGGTGTGCAATGCGCATTGGCATGATGGCGGATGTTTATAAGCCGCATATCAGTGGAATTACAAACTATATCAGCTTAAACAAGCGTTATCTTGAGGCAGCCGGTCATGAAGTCTTTGTTTTCACTTTTGGGGACCAAGACTACAAAGAAGACGAAACAAATATCATCCGCTCGCCCGGTTTTCCTCTGGTCGACACCGGCTATTACTTAAGTTTTCGGTATTCTCGTCAAGCCAAAGCCTTGCTCCAAACGATGGATATTGTACATGTCCATCATCCTTTTTTGAGCGGACGTTTGGCGCTACGGTATTGTCGTCCTTTGAATATCCCTATTGTTTTCACTAATCATACGCGCTATGACTTATATGCTCAGACGTACCTGCCGCTCTTGCCTGAAGAAATCAGCGAGACCTTTTTAGAAACGTACATGCCGGCGTTCTGCTCCGCTGTGGACCTCGTGATCGCGCCGTCGAAAGGGATAGCCGGTGTCCTGCGTCGCCTCGGGGTAGACGCTCCGATTGAAATTGTGCCGAACGGAGTCGAGATTCGGCGTTTCCAGAAACCTTGTCAAGATTGCCGATCCCAGCTCGGTTTCCAACCCGATGATTTGCTCTTGGTCTATTCTGGTCGGCTAGCCCCAGAAAAGAACTTGAACCTTCTACTAGAAGCTTTCATTGCCGTAGCCGAGGCTGTGGAGCATGCACATCTCCTGCTGATTGGCGCTGGGCCGGAAGAGGAGAAATTACGCTCCCTAGCTTCTCAGAGCAGTGTGGCCGATCGGATTCATTTCACCGGCTTGTTGCCGTATGATGAGTTGCCGCGGTATCTTGCTGCATGTGATATTTTTGTCACCGCATCGGTAACCGAGGTGCATCCACTTTCAGTGATTGAGGCAATGGCCTCAGGGTTGCCGGTAGTAGGGGTTCAGTCGGTCGGGGTAGGAGACACGGTCGAGGATGGTATTACCGGCTTTTTGGCACGTGAAGATGCCGCCTCCTTTGCCGCCAAACTGACGCGGCTTTGTCTGGATGTTGGATTACGCCGCAAGATGGGAGAAGCAGCGCGTCTGGCAGCAGAAAAATACAACATTGAGCGCACGAATAAAATTATGCTCTCACACTATGAGCGATTGGTCCTCGATGGTCGTCAGCACCAACGTGGTATTCGGTATCGGCTGACCTCGTTATGGGAGAAGTTCCGCCGGTGAATAAGCGCCGTCAAGCCTTGGGTCGTTGGGGCGAAGAAATCGCTACCCGTTACCTAGAAGGGCGAGGCTATGCGATTCTGGCACGCAACCTCCGCACTGCCCATGGCGAATTGGACATTGTTGCCAGCAAAGAGGGCATGCTCGTCTTTGTGGAAGTGAAAGCGCGTTCTTCGGTTGATTACGGTTTTCCCGAAGAGGCTGTCAGCCTGCGAAAGCAGGCGCATCTTCTTGCCGCCGCCGAGGCTTACCTTGCCCAGCATCCCGATAGCCCCGAAACTTGGCAATTCGATATCATTGCTATCACCTTTCGCACAGGTCAAGTGCCGGAAATTGAGCATTTTGAGAATGTCATTCGATAGTATGTCTAAGGTCAAACGTGAAATACCTCTGATTGTTATCGTTGGTCCAACTGCGGTGGGTAAGACCGAGATATCCATCCAACTTGCCGAACGGTTGGGTGGAGAAATTGTCTCGGCCGATTCGCGCCTCTTCTACCGTGGAATGGACATTGGCACGGCCAAACCGACGCCGGAGGAGCGCGCTCGTGTCCCCCATCACCTGGTGGACGTTGCTGACCCGCATGAGACCTGGAGCCTAGCGCGCTTTCAACAAGCTGCCGCCGAGGCGATTGCCGATGTTCATGCCCGAGGCCGGATTGCTTTTCTGGTGGGC
>JANWWB010000121.1 GCA_025056515.1 Anaerolineales bacterium | reverse complement strand
ACAAGGAAAATCGGCGGCCAAGGTTGGCCGTTTTGGATTTTCTGATGACGGCGTAGGATTTCGGCTACTTCTCGATCGGCGGGTGTAATGCCGATGCTGCCATCGGTGAGAAAGAGGATGGCGTCGGCGTCTTGAATGGCGATTAAGGCTTGGGCACGAATCTCCTGGATAAATTCCGCCGAGCCGACCGATAGAGGGGTGGCACCGCCATGTGTTGGGTCAAGACCTCCGGTGTCAACCACATCAAACAGGCGCCCCATCCATTCCACCTCAGCCATGATGCGATCGCGGGTTGTGCCTGGTGTATCGTCCACAATGGCCAAGCGCTCACCGGCTAAGCGGTTGAAGAGTGTGGACTTACCCACATTTGGAAGACCAACAAGAGCAACAACGGGTTTCATAGAACGAATTACGGTGATGTGTTTGCTAGGGTGACCAAGATGCTACCAGGCAGAATCGACTCGAGAGTGAGGCCATTTAGGAGAATAGTCACCGTGGGCGTCAGCTGGTAAGAGCCGGCTTTGAGGCCTTTTACATCGACAGATACTTTAACATCGGTCGCCCGTAGTGTTTCCAGAAGCGGCAAAGGACCAGACACGATAACATCCACCGTCGTGGGTGAGACGGAGACTTTCAGGCCAGGGCCTAAATTTTGTACCTCGACTGGTCGGGAGGAGATTGTTAGACTGCTTTCTATGGGCAAGATGGAGACTTGAACCAAGACATCAGGGTTTCCGAGCAAGGTCACGTCAGCTGGTAGTGCTAATTGTAAGCGAGTTTCGATATTTTGATTAGCACCGTTTAAGTTGAGGGGCAAAGTTTCAATGTAACCGGGTAGGTTTTCGACAATCGCCGGGTTCCCAGAATAGACGGTGACAATCGGTGGGAAGACGGCAATGCTTGCCAGGCGGTAACCGTTGGCAGGGCGTCCAACCGTAATGACTTTGACAGCAACATCGCGATAGCCGCCTAAACGGACGATTGGAAGCGTGATGGTCGTTTCGGATGGCGTGATGGTAACGCCAGGTACCGGCAGACCGTTTTCATCTACCGCCAACAGGGGCAATCTTGCCTCAATATCGGCGCGCGCGTTGCTGATGTCAAGAGTGGTTTTGACCTTTGCCACGCGCATGACCGGTGACTCGGGGCCGGAGATGGTGGCTTCACGGATTGTCGAGGCAACTTGTCCAGCTTGATACCCTAGACCTGTCTCACCTATCAATTCTATTTCGACCGGAAGACGACGAGAAACAACCGGTTCGAGAGTAAAAGTAACTGAAGAGGGGACTAACGAAACGACTTTGACGGGTCGCGCGCTGACTTGCACGACAATCTCAACCGTGTGCACACCGGCAGCTAGGCCGCTCATGTCGACCACAGCACGTACCGATTGTGGGTTGCTCAAGATTTTGTCCCAAACGGATTTAGGAGCTCGTAAGGTCACTTGAGTGGTCGCTGGTAATTCGCTGACTGCAATCAAGCGAATATCTTGTCCGATATATTCGATCGGGATAGGAGTAGGAAGGGTGTTGGTTTCGTCAGGATCTGAGGAAGTAACTGCCATCACCCACACCGAAATGGCTAACACCAGCGCTAGTAGGAACGTACGGAGGTTAAGGAACACCCAGCGTAACATTTTACTCATCCTTGCTTCGAAAGAGATGGGGAAAATGTCGCTGGAAGAAATTCCCTGCTGTGGCCTCTTCAGGTTGGTAGAAGGCATGCAAGATATTTTCCAGCCGTTGTGCATCAATCCGGCGGATGATACGGCCAGCATGGGCAATCGAAATGCTACCGGTCTCTTCCGAGACAACGATTGCAATGGCGTCAGTGACTTCCGAAATCCCTAGTGCGGCGCGATGGCGGAGGCCCATTTTGCGTTCTGGCGCACGAGCGAGAATACCACTGGAAGATAACGGCATGACACACGCAGCGGCAACAATCCGATTCTCGCTGATGACCACTGCGCCATCGTGGAGAGGTGTATTCGGGTAGAAAATTTGGATTAACAATTCAGGCGTCACCGCAGAGTGTAAAAGAACGCCAGAGTGTATGTATTCATCGAGGGGGTCAAAGCGTTCTATCACGATAAGGGCGCCATGTTGATGAGCAGCAAGGCGACCGACTGCTGTTGCAATGGCCTGGATGGTTTTTTGAGTCTCGGCGTTGGTTGGCTGTCGGCTAACCCGGAAGAAGGTGCCGGCACGACCGATACGCTCAAGCGCGCGGCGGATTTCGGGAGCGAAAATCACCGGGATGGCAAAGATGATTGCTGGAAGGACAGTCCGTAGGAGCCAGGAAAAGGCCGGTAATTCAACCAAATTCGCAAATAAAGCGATAAATACAGCAATGAAGATAACGCCGCGCAACAACAACGTAGCCTGTGTATCACGGACAAGATAGAGCAGGCCAAAGAAAATCAACGTTACCAGGGATATGTCCAATACCCCCAACCAGTCAAGCCGTTGAAAAATAAACAAGAGTTCGAGCAAAAAATCGTTCACGGAGAAATGCGAGCCGTTGAAACTGGTGCGAAAGGCCAATGAAGTAGTTCCCGGCTTGTACAAACATTGCTTCGTCGTGTTCGGCAGCTGGCAAAGATTTTAGAGGCTTGCATTCTTAATAAAACCCAGAGAAGCCATAAAGAGGCTAAATGACAAGCTGCATTGCTTAGGAAACGGATGACTTCTTGTGGTGTTGAACTGCGCCTGTAGCCATTCGACTAAATCGGACGCAAGACGCGGTCCTGGCGCAGTTGCTTGAAGAGCATGATGGTGTTCGGAGGTTGCGATTCACGCGCTGCCTCTTGCCAAGCTTGAACGGCCAAAGATTCGGGTGTTCGCTTTGTGTAACCGAGTTCCTTCCAGAGTGCTTCTTGGCTGGCCAGTTGTGGCTTGAGAAAGAGTAAAGAGACTTCGCATTGCAAGTCGGAAGAAGCACTTTCAATTTCTTTGATGAGCG
>JANWWB010000115.1 GCA_025056515.1 Anaerolineales bacterium | reverse complement strand
AGCTCATCAAATTCAATTCAGATCTCAGCCTCGGACTTTATCTCCTACCTTAAATCCCGCACTCTGATAAAAACGGCTCAAAACCTCGAAGAAATCAGCCAAAACAACCTCAACCGCCGGTCGGTCGTTTTGCCCCAAACCGCTTGTCGTCCGAAGATAGCTAGATTACACTCTGCATATACACCGCCTTCAACTCTCCTACAGGAAGTATCACCTGTACTTCCTGTACATCTCCTATACCCAACCATGGCCCCCGTTGCGTCCCTACGTACCAAGCAGTCAGAGCGGTCGCCAAGACATCCAACCAAACAGCAGAAAACAGGATGCCACTCGGAAATTGACCTAGCAGAAGCTTATGCCGAGTGATTTCCTCAAAAAAATCCATCGGATCGGGAATATCCAAACCGGCCTGATATAGCGCCGCCTGTCGTTGTAGCCGCCCTTCTAGGGTCGGGCGAGGCAACGGAATACGCCCTAAGAGGACGCTAAAAACGGCATGCGCGTTTGTCTCTATACGTTGTCTTGCAGCCTGTTCATCCGGATACCAAACAAAACCGGCTTGTGCCAAACGCTGATGCATCAAAAAACCTGCTTGCACCCAAGGAGAACACAAAGCGAGTCGAGAAGGGGTCGGCGCAACCAGAATACCACGCTGACGCAGCTCATATTCGGCCAAACGCATCTCTGCGCCACGAAGAGACTCGCCTGATTCTAGAAGACGCTGACGCACCAAGCCGCGGTTGAGCGCCGCCGGAGCATTTACTGCCACCAATGTTTGAGAGGCCTGCTGCACTGCCTCCAGAGCAGCATCCATCGTACCAGCTCCTAGCACCTGCACTTGTCCACTTTCAGTCAGAATCGCCCACATGCATTCGTTCTCCCCCCCCGTCAAGTCAATCCCACAAAATAGCTCAGGCGCAAACTTCATTTCTAGACCTCAAGTTTTATGGTATAACCAACACCTACAAGTTTAGAACAAAATCGGTCATGATGCAACCAGCCCACCACCGTCTCATCCCATTCTTTACCCTTTTGCTAGGTCTCATCTGGATTATCGTTAGCCGAGTCGATACTCTGCCCCCCTCGGCAAAACCAGAAGCGCCCCAGAAAGGATTCCCTGCCCCCGATTTCACCTTGGAAAGCCGAGAGGGGCAATTGATTCAATTGAGCGACTTGCGCGGACGACCTGTTTTGCTTAACTTCTGGGCCTCCTGGTGTCCACCTTGTCGAGCCGAGATGCCAGCCATGCAATCGATATACGAAAAGTACGGAGACTATTTTGTCCTGTTAGCTATCAACGTAACCAACCAAGATACTCCATCGAACGTCGAAGCCTTCATCCGAGAATATAACCTGACCTTTCCGATTCTCTTCGACTGGGACGGTGCGGTCGCTCGGCGGTATGGTCTTATCTCGCTTCCCACAACCTATGTTATTGATGCAGAAGGTACGATTCGAGAAATTCTAGTTGGCGGTCCACTGACAGAAGCCAGCCTGTTGGCACGACTTGAAACCCTGCTTGGAGACTTGCCCTGATGTTCCCTATCTTGCAACTTGGTCCACTCGCTCTCCGAACCCCCGGCCTGCTCCTGCTCCTCGGGCTATATCTGGGCCTGAGCCTGGCCGAACGCCGACTTCCCCGCCGCGGCGCCCCAGACGCTAATCAGCTCTACAACCTGTTCCTGATAGCCGTCGGTGTAGGATTGGTAACTGCCAGGTTGGCTTTTATCGTACAAAACCCGGCGCTCTTTCGCGGCTCCTGGCTCAATTGGCTTGCCCTTGATGCCCGTTTACTTGATCCATGGACAGGGATTACGCTCGGTCTCCTGGCAGCCTTGGTCTATGGACAACGCAAACGGCTTTCGTTCTGGGAAACGCTGGACGCCTTCACGCCCGTCGCAGCAACCTTGGCTGTTTTCCTGGGCTTGGCACATCTGGCCTCTGGCAATGCCTATGGCCTTCCGACCTCTCTCCCCTGGGGGATTGAGCTTTGGGGTGCCAAGCGTCATCCGACCCAAATCTACGAAATCCTCTTGGCGCTGGGCATGCTAGCCTGGCTTTGGCCGCGCTTCCAACAAGAGACTCGGCCGGGAACCCTGTTTGCCCGATTCTTAACCGCGTACGCTGCCGCAACACTTTTCATTCACGCCTGGCGCGCCGATAGCACCCTGGTAACCGGTGGATTTCGCCTGGAACAAATTCTGGCCTGGTTGGCAATGGCACTCGGGTTCTGGCTTTGGGCAAGGCTAGAACAAGGTGAACAAACACAATCCTATGGATGAAATCTTTATCCGCAACCTGACCGTGCGCGCCATCTTGGGCGTCAATCCTCAAGAGCGGCGCATGCCCCAGAGGGTGGTCATCAGCATCCGTCTCGGAGTAGATACACGTCCGGCCGGCCTCAGCGACCGACTGGACGAAACAGTTGACTATGCGCAGTTAGCTAAAGAGGTGCGTCTGCATGCACAACAGGCCAAGCGCTTGACCGTCGAAGCATTGGCAGAAGATATTGCGCACTTGTGTTTACAACGGCGCGGAGTTCGGCACGTCTCGGTGCGCGTTGAGAAGCCAGATGCGGTCCAGGGCGCCGAAAGCGTCGGAGTTGAAATCGAGCGGTCATCTCCTGAAGCCTAAACCTGGAGAGGCGTAGCACCGCGCGCAATATTTTCAAGAAATTCCTGCCGAGTTGCCAAATTCGCACGAAACGCCCCATGCATCGCCGATGTGGTCATGCGGGCGTTATGTTTTTGCACGCCGCGCATTGTCATGCACAAATGCAAGCCCTCAATCACCACCGCTACCCCCTGCGGTTGGAGCAAGTCCCGGATAAAATCCGCAATTTGGCGCGTCATCCGCTCTTGCACTTGAAGCCGACGAGCATAGAAATCCACAATGCGAGGAATCTTGGAAAGCCCTAAAACCTTTCCGTTTGGTATATAAGCGACATGTGCCCTTCCGAGAAAAGGCAGCATGTGATGTTCACACAAACTGTAGAACTCAATATCGCGCACCAAAACCATT